>CAYXRA010000106.1:0-15531 GCA_964467525.1 uncultured Calditrichaceae bacterium | reverse complement strand
TTGCCCCAAAGGGGTGGCTTGCGCCAGGGTGGGGATTTTAAACAGATGAAAGGATTTTTATAAAATGAAATTTTTATCCGATCGCGGCAAAATTATGCCCTCCTCGCCCATCCGCCGTCTGGTGCCTTTTGCCGACCAGGCCGTGGAAGCGGGAAAACACGTCTACTATCTGAATATTGGTCAGCCGGACATTGAAACACCGGATTCCTTTCTCGATCCCATTAAAAATCTCAATATGCCCGTTGTCGCCTACGGACCGTCGGCAGGATTTACATCGCTGCGTAAAAAACTCACCAAATACTACAAACGCTTTGATATCGATTTTGATTATGATGAAATTCTGGTGACCACCGGGGGCAGCGAGGCAATTATATTTACACTGATGGCCATCGGCGATCCCGGTGATGAAATCATTATCCCCGAACCCTTCTACACCAATTATAATGGTTTTGCCGTGGAAGCCGGATTGAATGTCGTGCCGATTACCTCGCGGATCGAGGATAATTTTCAACTGCCGCCCATCGAATCCATCGCCGAAAAGATTACGCCGCGCACGCGGGCGATTATGATCTGCAATCCCAATAATCCCACCGGCTACGTGTATTCCAAAGAAGAGCTGGAAGCGCTGCGTAAAATCGTTTTGGAGCACGATTTGTTTTTGCTTTCCGATGAAGTTTACCGCGAGTTCACTTACGACGGCTTGACCCATACTTCGGTGATGCATCTGAAGGGTATCGAGGATCGCACGGTAATGCTGGACAGCGTATCCAAGCGCTATTCGGTTTGCGGGGCGCGTATCGGGATGATCGCCTCCAAAAACAAAGAAATAATCGCCGCCGCGCTGAAGTTCGGCATGGCCCGGCTTTGTCCGCCCAGCATCGAACAGGTCGGCGTGGAATCGGGTATCGATACGCCGGAGTCCTATTTCAAAGAAGTGATCGAAGAATACACGAAACGCCGCAATACGATGGTCGAACTGCTGCGCGAAATGCCCGGCGTTGTGGCACCCATGCCCAAAGGGGCTTTTTATCTGGTTGTAAAACTGCCCGTCGATGATTCGGACCGTTTTGCCCAGTGGCTGCTGACCGATTTCGATATCGACAATGAAACGATGATGATGGCCCCGGCCAACGGATTTTATTCCACAGCGGGATTCGGAAAAAATGAAGTACGTATCGCTTATGTGCTGAATGTTGAAGATATTAAAAAAGCGATGCGCATTTTAGCGGAGGGTTTGCAGGCCTATCCCGGCCGGGTGGATTAGTATTTTGGTTGTTCGCGCGTGGGCGGGATTACTTTTTTCCCCGACCGAACGGGACAAGTTCGCAGAAATATGTCTCAAGAATCCCCTCCCTCACCCTCCCCACGCGTGGGGCGTGGCTTGGCCTATTCATACAAGTGTTCCCGGTTTATCCAGTGGAATAAAGGGTTTTTGTTCAAAATATGAATGTATTTATTATATTCCACAGGGTTTATCCGGGTTAGGAGTAGAGACGTAGCATGCTACGTCTCTACAATTATTAATTATTTCTGATAACTCCTGCATGCTACGTCTCTACAATCATCTATCATCTGTAGATCAAGGCGCAAACGTAAAAAAACAGACCGTTATTTCTTATCCCCGTTTTGTTCCTTAATTATATCATCGATGCGTTTATTGTCTTCCACGCCGTTTTTATCGTATTTGGAATATTGGCTGCCGTAACCTTTATCCTGACGCACCTGGTTCAGTTGATTCTTTTTTAAATATAATTCAGCTAATTTCTGCGGATCGAGGCCGGCCAATTGACATTTACTGACCCAGAAATGCAGTTCATCGATCAGCTCGATGCGGATATTATCCCAGTCGATGTCCTTCATGTCCTTCCACCATTTCCAGGGCAGCGAATCCTCCAGTTCAATGGATTCATGAATCTGGGCGCGGTTGTAGTTCAAAATCCATTTGACGCGCTCATTGACGGTCGGCTGATCCTGATTATCCTGATTGCACAGTGCATCATAATCCTGTCCGTGACGCTCCTTAAGGATGCGCTTGTTAAGTTCGTACTGTTTATCAAAAATGATTTTCAATAAATCCATAATTACTCCATGCAAGTGATTACAATAAATCTTTCGACTATTGAATGCTTTCGATGATTTCCCAGGGGACTTCTTTGGCGCAATAATTCATTAATTCATAAATTCGCTTTCTTCAAAATTGGTTTTCACAAATAAAAATCGTGTCCCGCCGTTTCTTTTGATAAAAAAGCTGATGTATTGCGGTTGTTGTTTTTCAATCGCGGTCAGACTTTCACCGATGTCCTTCAAATCACTGATCGGCTGTTCGTTGATTGCCAGAATTAAATCACCGATGCGCAATCCGCCCACATCGGCCCAGCCGGCATTTTCCACTTTTGATACCCAGACGCCCTGCGTATCAAAGTTCAGATTCTTGACCAGAATAATATCCTGGGTCAGTTCCTTCACGCTGAAACCGATGCGGGCGTTATCCACCTCATCGGCGAGGAATTGACTGATGGGTGTATCACCGAGTGTAACATTTACCGTAATCAGTTTATCTTCGCGTAAAATGCGTAATTTAACCGCAGTGTCATTCTGATGGCGAATGATATCGCGGAAGGTATCCAGATCGCTGAACTTTTCCGCTTTTAGATCAGTGTCATTGATTGAAACAATCACATCACCCACCTGCAAACCGGCACGTTCTGCGGGAGAGTCATTTAGCACGGTGTTGATCAGAATGCCGTGGATGTCTCCGGCATCAAAATAACCGGCCAGTTTTCTGGTGAAGGGCTGCATATAAATGCCCAGCCACTTTTTACGGGCGGTTTCTTTTTCTTTGTATTCCGGCGGATTGGCGAGCAATGCTTTAAAATTAATGTACGGTATAATTTCAGCCGGTTTACCCGTATTATCCTGGGGAAAATCAAAGTCGGGTTGTCCGTTACTGTGTGATTTTTGCATGATGCCGACCGCCCGCCCGGCGCGATCCAGCACCAGACCAAATCCGGAAAGTGCCTGTATATTATTTTCACAGAGATATTTTAACTGCGGTTTTTTTATCACGGCGTTGACGATCCGTTCATTCACCATCATTTCAAAATCATAACTGGCGTCGAGGTGCTGGATGATTAACGCCCTGCTGCCCAGATTCAGCTCGGGTTTCTCGCTGAAGGATAGTCCCTTACGGTCGGTTTTTTTACTGAGCCTCAGGAAGGCAATCTTTTTGTCATCATCCTTCCCGATAAATGTAGCCGGCTGATACTGTTCGCCTTCAAAGCGCACGCGGATATCATCGGGTTCCTGGGTAATGGTAAAAATCGATTGAGATGAGGTAAATTCCAGATTAGCCCGGAATATATCCGATGAGGTCAGGATCAGACCGCTGTCATTCACCAGTGCCCCGGTGAGGTGTTTTTTTACTCTGCTCTTTTCCTCGATGGCCTCGAAGGATACCAGTTTTTCATAGTATTCAATCAGCACAATTTTATCTTTAACATTTTCAACAATCTCGGTCCATTCGATTTCCTGAGCGTTCAGGGGAAACGAAAGATGGACAATAAGCGCCGCTGACAAGAGTAATTTTTTCATTATTCGCCCTCCCCATCGATCAGTGCGAACCAGTTACGCCGGGCGATTTTCAGAAACAGCAGGTGCGGTTTTTCCGGTTCTTTGAGGTAGTTTTCATATTTTGCCTTAAAATCTTCCAGACTTTTTACAGGCGTATCATCAATTTTGGTCAGGATATAACCGCGCCGGATATCAGCTTCATCGGCTTTACTGCCCGGCCGCACGCCGGAAATCAGCACGCCCTCATTATTATCTAATTGAAAGTTTTTCCTGATGCGCGGGGTGATCTCTTTAACTGAGAATCCCCAGGCATCGCATTCGTATTCCGTACCGCTGAATTTACCCTGCTTTGCGGTTTCCAGTTTAACTTGTTTTTTCCCGCTGCTGGTGACAACGTCCAAAATGATATCGCTTTCAATGGGCAGGTTGGATATGAGCAGCCTGATTTTGGGCAGTTCCTCCTGATAAACGGCTGAAACCTGCTGGCCGTTGATACGGGTGACCACATGTCCGGGTCGCAAACCGGCCGAGTCCGCCGGGGAGTTAATTTCGACATTGGCAATCAGCACACCCTCTAAGTCCGGTTGCTTTTTATACTTGCGGTATTCCCTGATTTCCTGCCAGTCGATACCGATCCAGGAACGTTCGACCTCGCCGTTTTTGATGATCTGATCGACGACATAATTGACAACATTGATGGGAATGGCGAATCCGAGATTTTCACCGAAAATCACCGCCCGGGCATTAATACCGATAATTGTGCCGTCCAGATCGACCAGCGGTCCGCCGCTGTTGCCGGGATTGATTGCCGCATCCGTTTGAATCCACAGGTTGAACGGTGAGATCATATCGCCCACATCGTCAAAATAGCGATCGATTGAGCTGACCACGCCCATGGAAAGGGACCGGGACAGGCCCAGCGGCGAACCGAGCGCCAATACCACCTGACCGACTTCCAGATTGTCGCTGTTGCCCGGTTTGGCAAAAGGAACTTCCTCAAGCCCGGCTTTTTCAAGATTCAGTTTGAGCACCGCCAGATCGGTCCAGGGGTCCAATCCCACAACTTCCGCCTCCAGTTCCTGATGTGAGGAAAGGGTACAGCGTACAAAGCGTGCCTTTTCCGCCACGTGGTTATTGGTGACCACGTATCCGTCGGGACTGATAATCACCCCGCTGCCGGTTATCTGAACCTTACGTTTTTCCCCGGATGTATAAATCTCCTTAACCGGTTGAATGTGCACCAGCGCCGGAAAAGCTTTTTGTTTAGCGGTTAATATTTTTTCATTTAAGTTGTTCTGACCGAAGAGTAAACCGGAAAAAATAATGAGTAGAATAATATTTTTTTTCATCTTTATCTGTAATCTAAGCTCCATTTTATTTTTTGATTTGTCTGCCTAAATGCGATTCAATGCGTTCGATTTTTTGATCCATCCTGCTTGCCGAACCTTTTCTGTAATCTATTTTCAGAGATACGGAAATTCGTTCGCAGTCTTCTTCAAGTGTTTTAAAACAATCCTTGACAACCTGCATCACCGCGTCATATTCCCCTTCGATAACCGTGCCCATGGGATTCAGCCGATAGGGCAGTCCGCTTTTGTCGATCACATCGATGATGCGCGCGACGTAGGGGGAAAGGTGAATGCCTTTGTCCAGCGGTGACATGCTGAATTCCAGTAATACCATATTATTCTCCCTCCACCATCATCCTAATCGTAGACAGGGTGCGCATAGCCCGGAATAAAAAAACAAAGTACAAAAGCAGTAAAAAGAACAGGCTGCCCATCCGGTATGAAAGGGAAATCATCCGGTTCCAGTGCAGAAAGCCGCTGAGAAATATGATGACAAAAAAGATGCTTAATAATCCGACAAAAAAGTTGAGTTTGCTGTGGGTATGTGTTTTATCCTTGTGCTCGTCTTTATAATCATGAACCATCAGCCCGAAAGTAAGCAGGCTCAGAAAGGTGGCAATGATAAACTGTGTTACTTCCATCCAGTCCGTTAAAAACTGCATCAGAAAATATGTAATGATAAAAACCAGGAGCGGCAGATTATCCATTAATTTTTTATTTTGTTCTTTATCCATGTTTTAATCCTGAATTAAAATTATCCCGGTTTACGCATGATAAAAATCTGTCGCGGTGAATTGAGTTGATAATTCCGGCTCTGAAAATCACCGAAAACATTGACAATTTCGAATCCGATATTCTCGAAATGATAACGTAGCTCGGCCGCACTGTAATCCCTGATATTAAATACCCGGTTGATGCGGTTTCCATCGGGCGTGATAATAATGCGCTCGTTAGTTATCATCCCCGAAATCGGATTGTGCGAAATTTTTTCCAGAAACAGGGTATCATCCTTTGTAAAGTACCATTCTTTGCTTTTTAACGGATTGAGATAAGTGTTTGGATTAAAGTGATCGATCAGGAAAAAACCTTCCGGTTTCAGAGCTGTAAAAATGCGCCGCAAAATATTAAGATTCTTTTCATCGTGAAAATAAAACAGTGAAGAAAAGAGGTTGTAGATCAGATCGTAGCTGTTCTGTTCGGAAAATTCCTGCATATCCATTTGCCTGAATTCCGGCGGATTCGGTATCGACCTTGCATTTTCGCGGGCCATTTCCACATAGCGGGCCGTTAAATCAATACCTTTAATATTCTGATAGCCTCTTTGAGCAAGCTCCAGCGCATGGCGGCCGTAACCGCAGGCCAGGTCCAAAACAGGTTTTTCTTTTTCTATTGGAATTTGCTGAAGAATAAAATCCACCTCTTCCCTGGTTTGTTCTTCGCCGGTACAGGCGGCGGTGGATTTAAGATAATATTCATCAAAAAATTCTTCGGTCCAATGCATTTTGACCTCATTTGATGGTTGAACAAATGTTATCTTGTCGGCATCAATAAAAGTTAAGGGATTGCAATACTTTTTACTGAAATGCAATATTAACCCGGAAAATCAGCCCGAATGCTGATTTCCTTAAATCATAAAGGATGTGACGGTTCTAAATCATTTTATATTTCTTAAAACCATTGTAAAATTCCAGTCCTAATACTTTTATTATTCCGGTGGCCGGCACGGCTAAAACCATGCCCAGGATACCGAAAAACTGTCCGCCGATAATAACAACGAAAATGATCAGCAGCGGATGCAGATTTACGCTTTTTGCGACAACCAGCGGCTGGATAAGTACGTTATCCAGCAACTGAATAATAATAAATGCAACCGCCGCCATAATAATCAAGTGCCCGCCGCCACCGTTAATCAGCACTACGGTAATTGCGGTAATCATTCCCGCCAGCGGACCCACATAGGGGATCATGTTCGATAATCCGGCGAATATGCCGATCAGAAAATAGTATCTGATATCCAGCATCCACATGGCAAATGTGGCCAGAATCCCGACAGTCAAGGCATCAAAAAACTGGCCGCGCAGATAGCCGCCTAATTGCAGATCCGTTTTGTGCAGGATATTCAGCGCCATTTCGAATCGCCGGTTGGGGATCATGCTGATAAAGGCTTTTTTTAAGTCCCGCCCGTCTTTCAGTAAAAAGAACACGGCAAAGGGAATAATAATTATCGTGGTCACAATTGAAACCACGCTGCCGATAATTGAAAAAATCGAACTGGCCAGCCCTTCGACAAGCGTATTGATCCGGCCCTGAATATCGAGTTCGCCTTCATCAATAAAGGGTACATTTTTATGAATTACAGCCTCGATTTTATCAAAAAAATTGGCCGAATCCCCGGAACCGATATTTTGCTGAATGGCCGCGAGTTCATTTATAATCGGCGGAATCAGAAAAGCAAAGGTCACGGTCAGGACGGTGGCGATCAGAATAAAAATAATAATGGTCGCCTGCGTTCGTGATAATCCTTTATACTCCAAAAAACTGGCAACGGGATCGAGAATATAGGCAACCAGCATCGATACGATGAGCACGGTGATGGTGGAGCTGATTTGATAGAGCAGCCAGGCCAGGGCGCCAAAAACAATTAAATTGACAATGAGCTTAAAAAATCTTCCCTGAGCGCTTTCCATTATTGTCCCTCTAATGCTTGCAGTTTCTCTTCGGTTTCCTTTAATTTTAATTTTAACTGCCTGGTTTCAATATTGTTTTGGCGCAGTCTTTCGGCAATGATCTGGGCCAGACGTTGCAAAATTTTATTACCGGTGCGTGGATTCCTTTCCAGCAAACCGAATAAATCGGGTTGAAAAAAGCCCAGCATTTTAAGCGGTTCGGCCGCTTTTGCCGATGCGGTTCGCGGCGTTTCCAGAAGCAGCGCCATTTCTCCGAAGAAATCACCCTGGGATAAGACAGCTAACAGTTTATCTCCCTTCCCGGCCATAATGTGAACAACCCCGGACTCAATGATGTACATGCCCAGTCCCGGTTCGTTTTCATTAAAAATAATTTCTTCGGGACGATAGGTGCGGCGGTGTAATATACGCTCAACGGCTTTCAGCTCCCGCAGATTTAAATCCTGAAAAATCGGTATGCGTTTTAAAACTGTGTATATCGATTTTTCCTGTTTTTGCTGCTTGCGAAAAATATTGCTCCAGTAGGTATCCTCTTCCATAAGTTCTCCTATTGCAAAATTCCCATTAAAAATATTCTCATTGTGTCAAATATACTCTTATCCGATTTTTATGGCAAGCATAATGCTCATGGATTAATTATTGTGTGATGCAGTTTACAATAGACTCATCATTTTATAAGTGTCCCGTCTTGCATGGTTTTAGATTTTGCAATGAAAAATCCAAATTGAATTAAACAGGAATATACGATATTAATATCAGATGAGGATGCAGCTGAAAATTAAAAAAGGCACTTCCTGTGCCTTTTTAATCTAAAACGGGAGGTCATCCTGTTCGGATTCTTCAACGTCCGGCTCAACGTCGTCCGCTTGCTCATTGGCTTTCTCCGGTCTGTCCGGGGTGGATTTACCGTCAGATTTGGAGCCCAGGAGTTGTAGTGAGTTCGCTAAAATTTCTGTTTTGTAGCGCTTTTGTCCGTTCTGATCTTCCCAGCTGGAAGTTTGCAGGCGCCCTTCGATATAAACAAGTTTCCCCTTTTTGAGGTACTCACCGGCAAACTCAGCCTGTCTCCCAAACGTTACAATATTGTGCCATTCCGTTTTTTCATTCCAGTTACCTTCATTGTCCTTAAAATTCGAATTTGTGGCGACACTGAAATTTGCGATGGCTGTTCCGCTGGGTGCGTAACGCATATCGGGATCTTTTCCGAGCCGGCCGATGATTATGGCTTTGTTCACGGTACCTTTTGACATAACACCTCCGTTTTTTGTGGTGAGTGAGACATTTTTTTAAAAAAAATCAAACAAAAAAATTTTCTGCCTCCGTTCCAGGTTATTGCAGCCGGAAAGCAAAGTTAAAAACAGAAAATTTGACTTACCTCGAATAAAACCAATAATCACAATTCAAACTAACTTTGCCATCCGGGGACTAGGCATTCGGAGTAATGCATTAATAATGCTTTAAAAGATAAAGAAAAAAATCAGAAAAACAAGATAAAAATTTATTTTTTTTAAAAAAATCTGTGTGTAAATGAAACATCCATGATTTTACAAACACACAAAGGGGTGATTAAATTGACGAAGGGCGTTCATTCGTAAGCAAAGCAGGAAGAACTCCCACCCCTCCGCCCCTCCCCGCGCGGGATTGCCCCAAAGGCCCCAAAGGGGTGCCTGTGGCAGGTGGCTTGCGCCAGGGAGGAAATTTTAAACAGATAAAAAACGAGTAGTATATCACAAATCGAATTATCAGGATACAATATTTTTGACCGTTAACATAGATAATAATTATATCTCTCTATGTTAAGGTTTATATTCTAACTTTCCATCATTTCTTCCAGATGAGCAGTTCGGTCGGCAAGTTTGAGTGCATCGATGAGCTCTTGAATTTCACCCTCTAAAATCCTGTCGAGTTTGTATAAAGTTAGATTAATCCGGTGGTCCGTTACTCTGCCCTGGGGATAATTGTAGGTACGAATCTTGGCGCTGCGGTCGCCGGTTCCAACCATTGATTTCCTCCGGGAGGCGATTTCCGAATTTTTCTCCGCCATGGCTTTATCCAGCAAACGGGAACGCATTACTTTAAGCGCCTTGTTTTTATTCTTTAACTGTGATTTTTCATCCTGACAGGTTACGACGAGTCCCGAGGGTAAATGTGTAATACGCACAGCCGAATCGGTGGTGTTTACACTCTGTCCGCCGGGTCCGCTGGAACGAAAAACGTCGATCTTTAAGTCGTTGGGATCGATATGAATATCCACTTCTTCCGCTTCGGGAAGCACAACCACGGATACGGCGGAAGTATGGACGCGGCCCTGGGTTTCTGTTTCCGGCACGCGCTGTACGCGATGAACGCCGCTTTCAAATTTCAGTTTTCCATAAGCATCGCGACCTTCAACGCTAAAGATAATTTCTTTAAAACCACCGCGTTCTGAAGGACTGGAGCTCATTGTTTCAGTCTTAAGATTGACGTGCTCACAGTAACGACTGTATAGTCTGAAAAGATCGCCGGCAAAGATTGCTGCTTCATCACCGCCGGTTCCGGCACGGATTTCCATTATGGCATTTTTGTTATCGTCAGGATCTTTCGGGATAAGTAAGAGTTTTAGTTTCTCTTCCAGTTCAGCAATTCTCTCTTCCAACTCTTCATTTTCAATCTCCGCCAGCTCGGTCAGCTCTTCGTCCTCATTATCTTCGATAATTGCCAGATTGCCTTCGAAATCATTCAATACCTTAAGGTAAGGTTCGCCGACTTCAAGAACTTTGCTGATTTCGCTGTGCTCCTGGGTAAGCTCCTTATAACGATCCTGATTATTGATTACGGCAGGATCGGATAGTGCATCGTTAAGTTCATTGAAACGATTTCTTATCTTTAAAAGTTTTTCTTTCATATCAATGTTCCTAAACTGAAGCCGGGACAATCTCGGATTTTATAGAGGGCTCTCCGGCAAGTTCTTCTTTATAATCTTCTCCCAGTGCGGCATTCAGGGCGGCAATCGCCACTTCCAGTTGTTGTTCGTCCGGTTCACTGGTGGTGATCCGTTGCAGTCCCAGTCCGGGTGCGATTAAAGCGCGCACAAAAGAATTATCTATATTACGTGCCGAAGCTTTAAGTGCTTCGTAACTGATTCCACCCATAATGGGTATCAATGGCAGATGTGTTACCAGCCGAATTAGGAGTGAAATTTTTCCCAGCCACAACATAACCAGGGTGTCAACAATGGCAAAAAATACCAGACTGACAAGCATTACGATAACTAAAAAACTGGTACCACAGCGGGGATGAAAGGTGGAAAACTTTTGTACCTTATCGGGTGATAGCTGCACCTTTTCTTCAAAAGCAAAAACCGTTTTATGTTCTGCACCGTGAAATTCGAATAGCCGCTTCACGTCTTTCATAAACGATATGCCCCAGATGTAGAGCAGGAAGAAAATGATGCGAATGATTCCGGCGACAAGATTGAAGGGCAAGGCCTGTTTTTCAATATTAAAAATTTCGGTAGTCAGGTAAAGGGGTAAAACAAAAAAGGCACTGATACCAATGATCAAGGCAACACTAATCGTAAAAATTGCGCTCAGGGTGGACATCCCCGGCTTCTTGTCTTTTGATTTTTGTCGCTTACGTTTGCCCTCTTTAATTTCCTGTTCTTCCACGTCTTCCATTGCTTTATCTGCAGACCATTGTAAATTTTTGATGCCCAGTACCATTACCTCTATCAGGGTAATTGCTCCGCGGATAATCGGAATATTTACATATTTGTATCTCTGAATCAGTGATTTATACTCATGTACTTTAACTTCAATTTTTCCGGATGCGCGCCGCACAGCCGTGGCAATACGCTTTGGCGAGCGCATCATCACACCCTCGATAACAGCCTGTCCGCCTACCGGCATTATTTTCTCTTCATTATTACTCATCATGTAATTTTCTCCGGTTGATATTAAAAAAAAACGGAATGATATGGCGGTGCATTTCATTCCGTTTTTAGATAGAATCCGAAAGTTGTTATTTTCGGTTATATTTCTTCATAAATTTCTCAACGCGACCGGCGGAGTCAACCAATTTTTGTTTACCGGTATAAAACGGATGACAATTAGAACAAATTTCTATTTTCATATCGCCGATCACTGAACGGGTTTTGAATGTATTTCCGCATGCACACGTTACAGTTCCCATTTCATATTTGGGATGAATTCCCTTTTTCACTTTCGAAACCTCCTTTTATCATTTTTTTAAAGCAGAAAAATATAATCTAAAATAATTCTGATTTCAAATAAATTTAAGCATTCATTGATCTCAGAAAGTCTTTATTATTTTTGGTCTCACTCATTTTTTCAAGCAAGAATTCCATGCTTTCTATAATGTTCATTTCATTTAAAAGTTTCCTCAAAATCCACACGCGTGCCAATTCTTCACGGCTGAGCAGTAATTCTTCTTTACGCGTACCCGATTTGTTTATATCAATTGAGGGGAATATGCGCCGGTCGGTGAGCCTGCGGTCGAGCACCAGTTCCATGTTACCGGTTCCCTTAAATTCTTCAAAGATAACTTCATCCATTCGTGAACCCGTATCGATCAGGGCCGTTGCAATAACTGTTAAGCTGCCCCCTTCTTCAACATTACGCGCTGAACCGAAGAAACGTTTTGGCTTTTGCAAGGCGTTGGAATCGACACCACCGGAAAGAATTTTACCACTGTGGGGGACTACGGTGTTATGGGCCCGGGCCAGTCGTGTGATACTATCCAAAAGGATGACAACGTCTTTTTTGTATTCAACCAGTCGTTTGGCTTTCTCAAGGACCATATCTGCGACCTGCACATGTCGTTCTGCAGGTTCATCAAATGTTGAGCTGATTACTTCCGCATCTACCGAGCGTTCCATATCGGTCACTTCTTCAGGGCGTTCGTCAATAAGCAGTACCATCAGTTCGGTTTCCGGGTGATTTTTTGTTATGGAATTAGCGATTTTTTGCAGTAAAATGGTTTTACCGGTGCGCGGCTGTGCTACGATAAGTCCGCGCTGACCTTTACCGAGCGGGGTCAGTAAATTCATAATCCGCATTGAATAATCTTTGCGGTCGATTTCCATGTTCAGGCGTTCTTCGGGATAGAGTGGGGTTAATGTATCGAAGAGATTCCGCGCCCGTGCTTTATCCGGGCTTTCAAAATTCACCGCTTCAACCCGCAATAATGCGAAAAAACGCTCGTTATCCTTGGGCGGCCTGATTTGGCCGGTCACCGTATCGCCTGTTCTCAGACCAAATCTTTTGATTTGAGACGGTGAAATATAAATATCATCAGGGCCGGGCAGATAGCTGTAATTCTGTGAGCGCAGAAAACCATAACCGTCAGGCAGTATTTCCAAAACACCTTTTGAAAAAATCAGACCTTCCTGGGCGGTCTGCTCTTCGAGGATGCGGAAAATGAGTTCCGATTTTTTTAAACCGGAGTAATTTTCAATTTTCATATCCTCGGCAATCTTGTTTAACTCGGTAATCTTCTTTACCTTTAATTCTTCAATATCCAACATGTTGAAAACCTCATATTTTAAAGATCGGATTTAATTTCAATCAAAGTTAATGATGCCTTTTTCAAAAAAATTTGACAGGGAGTGAAACCAACGAAAAGGCTATAAATAGACCAAGACGAAATATATAACCAGAAAACCGTGAAGTCAAATTAATCTCAGGGCATTATGCGCAACTGATGACCGATAAATGCTAACTCATTGAGTAATAGTCAATATATTTATGATTGCTGCCATCAGCTTTCCGTTTTTGCATTTAATCAGTTCAATGTCAAGAACCATTAAAATAATCTTGCTTATCGAACCCGGAAACTTGTAAATAGTTCAAGTTTTGAATAAACATCTTTCGGCTTTAACAGGATTAAACTTTGCGCTGAGATGTGATCAAACTAAGAATATTCATAATACGAATTTGGTGAATAACTGGTGCTTATTTGTAGAACTGTAAATAGGCTCCGATCAGGTAATGGCTCCCTATAATTATTAATGTATCATCCTCCTTAGTTGCACTTATAGCTAAATCGTATGCTTCTTTTAAATCTTTAATCAATTTTGATTTTTTCCCAAAATTCTCCAAACTTCCCGATAAAATTTCTGCATCCAGTTTCCTGTGCGTATCGGGCTCGGTGATGATTATTTCATCAGTATATTTAGCTAAATGTTTTGCGATTTCCCGGTGATTTTTATCTTTAACCAGACCTATCAGTACAATCAGTCTTTTTTCACCGATACATGAACGCAAAAAACGAAGCGTTTTAAGCACGCCCTGATGATTGTGGCTGACATCATAAAGTATATTTGGATTGCTTTGAATAACCTGCAATCTGCCCGGCCATACATTATTCTTTAAAACAGAACGAAATGCATCGCTTTTAAATTCATTCCGCTGTTTATTCAGGTACAGACGGCTGCATAAATAGGCCAGGTTAATATTTTGTATCTGGAAGTCACCAACCTGCCGGCAAAATAGATTCCGAATTTTTTCGCTGTGCAGTTTGTCTCTTAGATGGTATACCGAACCGGAAAGCATGTGTTCTTTAACAGTAGCGGATATGAAATCGGGTAAATAATATAATCGGTTTGTCGACGAAATTTTTTCATTTATAACCTGCAGTGCCTTTTTATGCTGTTTTCCTGAAACCACGATACTATTATTTTTAATGATCGCAGCTTTTTCCGCAGCGATTAGACCCAGCGTGCGTCCCAGTTGCTTTTGGTGGTCAAATCCGATTGGTGTGATAACCGACATCTCAGGCAGGACTATGTTTGTTGAATCGAGCCGACCTCCCAAACCGGTTTCAATGATGGCTACATCTACCTTTTTATCTCTGAAATAATTGAATGCCAGAGCCGTGGTAGTATCGAAAAAAGTTGCTTTTCGTTGTAAAACCAGCGTTTTAATTTCATCCCAGAATCGGATAATGTATGATTTTTCGATCAGGATATCATTACAGCGGATGCGTTCCCGAAAGTCCACTAGATGGGGGCTGGTATAGAGGCCGGTGCGCAATCCCGCGGCCTGTAAGATTTTCGCAAGAAAAAAAGCCGTTGAACCTTTGCCATTGGTTCCGGCAATGTGAATAACAGGATAGCTATGCTGCGGATCGGACAAAGTGCGGCAAATGGCGTTGATGTTTTCCAGTCCGAGTTTTATGGCAAATTGCTGTAAATTAAAAATTTCATTTAAAACTGTATCGTAGTTTGACATGCAACACCGACTAAATCCATTGAATCAATAATGTAATTTCAGGATAATCTTTTTTTTAGTAATCCATAGTAGTAAGTTCGCTTGTTCATCTGTAAATTTCGCTAAATTTAAATAACAGATTTGTAAAGTCAAATTTTACGCTGAAAAGAATAAAATTATTGAATGTCAGTAATGTTCCGGGCCTGTAATCATAAATACCCCATTGAGGTTAAACCTCAGTAACCGATATGCCATCGTCCGGGAATCATGAATGAATTCAATAACATATCGGTGCAAAACAGACACCAAAAAAAATAGAGGGATTAAGTGTTTTAGTGTTTTCGTGGTCTGGGAAAAATTGTCCCTAAAACACGTAAGATGAGATTGCAGCGGTCTTGTTTATTTAGAGAACCGGACAGACGGGCGGATTTTTGCGGAGGATACTTCGGACAAAGCTATGTTCAAATAATTACCCGCACAAATCAACACAGAACCGTTATTCAACTATTAGTATCCATAAATTTGCCTGTAAAACCATGTTTATTTGGTTTCATAACCTCTTTAGAGTGGACTCATTAATGACCTGAATTTATTTTCACCTATTACAAAAGTCGGCATAAAGGACTAATGGATGCGTTAGTAAAAAAATATATTAGAATTAAATTAGTTATTGCTTTCAATTTAAAATCTATTAACTTTATCATCATTAGGTGACCA
>CAYXRA010000105.1:0-15545 GCA_964467525.1 uncultured Calditrichaceae bacterium | reverse complement strand
TAAAATGTCCGACTTGTACGGAACACGGGATTGTCCCGCTGAAAAGAGCGGGATGCCGGAGTTCCAATAGTAGTCGTGGTAGTAACGCCCCATCAGGATTTTTAAAGCACAAGGCGTTCGAAGATATCCAAATTTTACCGGAATATAATTACCTGTAAATATTTATAAAAAGAATGATATTTTTCAATGTTTATGCTTAGCTTCAGGAATTAAGATAACTGTTTTGAGGAAAATTTATTTACGCTGAATGGTTAAAATGGTGACGTCATCGCTCTGCGTCGGATCGCCGGCAAAACCGGTGATTTCAGCAATCAATTTTAAGTTTAATGCTTCACTGCAGAGTTCTTTATAATTTTTTTTGAAAAAATCAATCACGCGTTTTTCTTCAAATTCATTATTTTCACTATCCATCGCTTCGGTTACGCCGTCGGTAAACATGGTCAGGCAGTTACCGGTATCCATTTTGCCGCGGCCGGTGTCATATTTAACGTCGGGCATCATGCCCAGAATCAAACCGCCCTTTTCCAGTAACCTGAATTGTCCGTCATTCGAAAATAAAATCGGTGGGTTATGACCGGCATTCACATATTCATAATCATCCGTTTCAACATTCAGCTTGAGAATGAAAAATGTAATATATTTATCAATAGAAGTATTTTTGTGGATGAGCTTATTCAACTTAGCGGTGATTTCACTCAGCGAATAGTCTTCCAGGCAGAGGGTTTGCAGTCCCGCCTGCAGGTTGGACATCAGCAGGGAGGCGGGCATGCCTTTTCCGGAAACATCGGCAATAGTTAAAATATATTCATTTTCATCCAGCCGGATAATATCGAAATAATCACCACCAACATGTTTGCTGGGTATATTTAATCCGTGAATATCCCATTTTTCCAGTGCGGGCATTGAAGACGGGATTAGTTTGCTCTGAATGCTTTTAGCCAGATTAAGTTCTTCTTCCAGCCGTTGTTTTTCTATGATTTCCTGAATCAGACGGGCGTTTTCCAGGGAAATCATTGCAATATTGGCCAGCGTTGTCAGAAAATCCAGGTTTGACCTGGTAAAATTGCTGTTATCCAGCTTCTTTCCCAAAAAAATAAATCCGCCGACCTTTCCCTGCGTTTCCATCGGTACAATCAGGCGGATGCCCATTTGATAAAGCTCTCTATAACTTTTTTCTTCGGATAGTATCATCGGTTCGGGCAGGTCCGGAATGGTGTTGCAGAAATCAATACAGGATGCCAGGTTTTTTTCATCGAACAGCGATCCTTTTTTATAAACGATATTCAACTGGCCGTCGTCTTTCAAAGCGACAAAGAACTGATTAATCAGCATCTGTCCCATCAGTGAATAAGACAGTTGTCTGAGAATCGTTTGCTGATCAAATAACTGATTAAGCTCTTTTCCGATTTCAAAGAGCGTGTTCAGCTCCTGGATTCTGTGGTCCAGTTGACGGTTAACCTGATTGAGCTCATCGAATATCAGGGCGTTTTCGATGGATTGGACCGCAATATTGCCCAGCGATGACAGAAAGTCGATCTCATCATCACTGAATTTTTGTGCAGTTAGTTTTTTACTGTAGGCAATAAGCCCTTTAAAAGCTCTGCGTGAAATTAAAGGCAGCAGCAGTTCGATCTGAAATTTTTTGAAAAATTCAAGCCACTCACTTTCGGAATCAATCTCGCTGAGCACGACGGGATGCTCGGGCAAATCGGTGATATGGATTTGCTTTCCGATCAGTGAAAAGGGCAGTCCCTTTAAATTTTCGATGCGGTATTCGTTTGGTTCGTTTTGAAACAGAATCATGCCCTTGCTGATCATCATCCTGCCCATCGGTACCAGCAGGATGTTATCCAAAATGGCTTTCAGGTTAAGGGATGAATTGAGGGTCTGACTGATTTCAAAAAGTGCTGATAATTCGAGCAGGCGTTTGTCCAGTTCCTGCCCGGCCAGATCGTTTTTGTGGCGTTCTTTAAAATTATCTAAGTAATGCGGCATTTCAAATCTTACTCTTTTTCAGATATTTAATCAAACTAACCTGATTTTTTTTACCGGGATTAAACGTAAAGTTAACCTCATCCATGAGGGTGCGCATCAGGTGGATGCCCAGGCCGCCCGATTTTGATTCGTGGATAAATTTTTCCAGGTTGGGGCGCGGGAGCTTGTCAACATCGAAACCACCGCCTGTATCACTGATGATAATTTCAATCTTTTCAGGCTCCAGAATCACCGATATATCAATCATCCGCTTGGCATTATATTTATGGGCGTGTTTGACGACATTGGTGCAGGCTTCGTCAACAGCAAGCTCGATCTGATCGGCAGTGTCATCGCTGAAACCGGCCTTTGTGGCTATATTATTTACGAAATCACGTATGATCTCCAGGTTTTCCGTAACGCTGGATACCTTGAGCTTATATTTTTGTTTCGAGCGTTTTCTCATGATTTTCTCTACTTGTAATCTTCGTAATTATAGTTACATGGTTTCAAAAAATTTAGCCCTCGCCTGCGTTTCATCATCATAAATTTCGAAAAGGGCAGGGAAGCCCAAAAGATCAAAAACCTTATACACCCGACCGGACATATTCGAGAGTTTAATATCGCCTCCCTTTTCCCTGATTTCTTCGATAAAACCCATAAAAACGCCCAATCCGGCACTACTGATATAATCCAGATTCTCAAGATTAACCGTAATATTATACTGATCCTCTTTTAACAACTTCTGCAAAGCCTCTTCAAATTTTGGTACCGTGTGGGCATCCAGAAAACCTGATAGATGTAACACCGAAACACGGTCGTGATCTTTTCGTGAAATCTCAAACCCGCTCATTAAACCCTCCAAATTTTTATGCTATCGAATTTTGATCAATATTAAGGTCAGGTCATCATGCAGATTTTCTCCGTCCAAAAATGCCATGATGTTGTCGATGACCGAATCCTTCAATTCTTCCGCGGTCAGCGAGGCATTTTGTGCAATAAGCATACACAACCGATCCTCGCCGAACTCCTCTTCCTGCGGATTCCTGGCCTCTGAGAGCCCATCCGTATAAAAAACCAGTATATCATCACATTGAAGCTGTAAAGCGCTTTCTTCCAGCCGGTCGTTAAAGATGGGGCCTTTTTCCAGCCCCACGGCGATGCCGCCGGGCTGCAGCTTGTGAGTACGCTTTTCCCCGGCACTATAGTATATTACGGGACAATGTCCGGCCCGGGCAAATTTGACAATATTCGATTTTAAGTCAATCTGGGCTGCCAGTAAACTGATAAACGATTTCTTCTCAATTGAATTATATAAAATACGATTGGTATTAATTAATATTTCACGCGGCGAGTGATAACTGCGGGCCAGGGATTGTATAATTCCCTTTACCTCGGCCATATAAAATGCTGCTGATGTACCCTTACCGCTGACATCACCGATAATTAAACCAAGGTAGCTGTTGTTTGACGAATAGAAGTCGTAGTAATCGCCGCCCACTTCATAAGCTGTGATCGTCAGTGTTTCGATCTGTAAGTTTTTTATTTTCGGCGTTTGCTGCGGCAGTAATCGCAATTGCACTTCACGGGCGATCTGCAGTTCTTTCTCCATGCGCTCGCGTTCAAGTGAACTCTTAAGCAATTGGGCGTTTTCCAGGGCAATTGCGGCCTGATTGGCATAGGCTTCAAGCATATTAACGTCGTCGGGATCGAAACCAAACAATTGATGTTTAGCGGAAAAAAGAATGCCGATTACATGACCTTTACTGTTGGTCAGCGGTACGCCAACGAAAGAATTGATATGCTTTTTCCATGTATGAATTATATTATAGAATTCACTTTTCGTAACATCGTTAACGACGATGCTTTTTTTATTTTCTACGATCATTTGACTGAGTGCGCCGTCGCTGCCGGAATTCAGCCCCTCAATTTCATCATTGCTGAGATTTTTTGATGCGACAACGCTGAGCTTTATATCCTTTGAATCCATGATTTCAAGCCAGGTGTAATTTGATTCAATAACCTCCGAACTCATTTCAGTAACCATTCTCAGCAGTTTTCCGTAATCGAATTCGACGGCGATGACCCGACTCAGGTTGTGCAATGATGAAACTTCTCTCATTTTCCGGTCGAATACTTTTGCGGTGGGCAACTGAATGAGCAGATAGGCGCAACTCATAATGGCGTAAAAAACCAGGAACCAGTGCCCTATAGTAATAAAAGCGCCAAGGGCCAGGCTGTGGGCAGGTACTGCTTCTTCAAAACCGTAGCCGTACAGCAGTATGATAAAAACCACCAAAAATACCGATCCCAGAAAATAAAGCTGCTTTTCCTTTCTCGAAAGATAGGTGATCCAGCTATTACGTAAAGACAACAACACCAGAAAAATCAGGGTGATGAGAAAAACGGAGCTCAGGATCAGGGTTTCTCCCATAAATTCAAGGGTTAGCGGCAATTCCAGCGCCACGGTTAAAGCGATGTTGATAGCCGTTAAAATTACAGCGATTGAAAAATACAGTCGCGTGCGTTTTTTATGCCGGTAATAAATAAGATTCCGAACCAGTATCAAAAGGGGCAGCAGGATAAATATGGCCGCCAGAGAAATAACATTTGAAAAGACGACGCTGGAAAAAGTCTCCGGTCGGTAGGGGAAGGCGCCCAGAGAAAATTGGGGAGAAAAAGTCAGTTCAGATACAAAAATTATGCTGTACAGAATAGCCAGCAAAATAATAAAATTTCTTAAATTTTTATGTACGCTGAGCTGATTAAACAACTGGCGGTCTTTGAGAAACAGATAATATAACAGGATAATTGCAATAGTCAGCGTCTCATGGATATAATTCCACGGTTGCAACGTCACCGTACTCTGATATTCCCAGACATCATAAAAAAATGTAATGATGCTGAGAATCACAATCACACCAATCAGTAATTGAGCAGGAATGCGAATACGCCTCATTCAACATAGATCCTATGGGGAAAAATTGCCTCTTTAAATGTACCGATTACTTCCGAATCCGCCCGGATATGCTTTACAGTCCGGGTATTCCTTTCGGCAATGATAATATTGCCATTTTCGGGAATTACCTGAAAATCTGAAATCAGACCAAAATCTTCCAGCAAGTTGAGACGTAAACCCTGACCGGAAAGTTGCACAATGCTTGAATTTGATCCGCTGTTTAAACTCAGCCAGATCGTTTGATCCGCATCATTATAACGGACGATACCAATATCTTCAGCTTCATGAAGCAATTGAGTCGTTCCATTGGCAAGGTTATGCCGATAGAGGACATCTTTTTCGTCCGTATTGTCGATTATGTGCAAAAGACGGCCCTGCTTATCGGTTTCGATATTTTCCGGATCTTTTAACTCGAATTGTCCGGACAACAGAATAGATTCTAAAAATGTACCGTCGTTTCTAAAAACAAGTATTTCTTTCAGGCCACGGTCAAGCACCAGAAAAGTATTATTTTGTGCGGTGATGATTTTCAGGGGGTTAATCAAATTGGCACTGATGACTTCGGCCTGATCGCTAACCGGATTCAGACGGTACAAAATGCCGGTGCTGTCAGTAATCCAGTATTTACCGGAGAGCGAATCGTAAGCGCAATCGAATGGATATTCAATTTTGTCGCTCTCCAAAAGCGTGGCACTGTTCGCCGTGTTAAAAAGCTCAACGAGATGAAACTGCGGATATGTGACCAGCGCTCTCTTACCATCGGCGTTGAAACAGACATTTTCCGGTAACCATATGGTAAATTTTCGTAATATTTCATGTTGCAGGTCGTAGGTTAATTGATAAATGATGAGCCCGAAACGGTCCGCTATCCAAAAACGCCGCGGTCCGGGCACCGTGGCGATGGTTGCCGTTGGCGGGGATTCGCTGTCTTCGCCCTGAAGGGTCAGGTAGTATTCGTGACGCAGATCGAATTGAAAGGCAGTGTCATCATATTGTCTCCGGTCAGCCGCTAATTCGGCAATCTTTTGAAATGAAAATTGCCCTTCTATTTTTCTGTACAGATTATAACCGGGAAATTTTAGCGACAAAGGCGGTATCCATTCCAGGGTAATTACGGAGTCGGATCCGCTTATATAAAACGTCATGTCCAGGCTATCCTGATCATAGGCCGGATCAAAAATATTGGCATGATCGCGTTCCGTACAGGATATCATCAGTAACGAAGCGAATAAAATGATAACTGGTGCATTATGGAAAATGATTGAAAAAAGTCTCAAATTTATCCACGCTTATCTAAAATTTTACGGATTGACTCAAATACTTCTTTGACAGGTTTATTGCCGTCAATACTGAAAAAGTTCCCCTGTTTTTTATAATAACCCGTCAGCGGTGCAGTTTGTTTTTCATAAACTTCAAAACGATTTTTGATTGTCTCGATATTATCGTCTTTTCTTGACACGATTTTTCCGCCGCAGGCGGTGCATATATTATTTTCCGGCGCCGGAACATTAACGGGATTAAAATCTTTACCGCAATTTTCGCAAATTTTCCGGTTGGTCAGCCGTTCGGTGATTATTTCCCTGGGAACGACAATTTCAATGCAGGTTAAGGTAGGCAGTTTTAGCTCTTGGATCAGTTGGTCCAGACCTTCGGCCTGAGCGATCGTACGGGGAAAGCCATCCAGAATAAATCCATCTTTACAATCGTGCTCGGATATGCGGGCTTCAATTAACTTAAGCATCAGGTCGTCGGGCACCAGTTCGCCTTTGTCGATAATTGACTTTGCCATGAGCCCCAGTTCCGTGCCTTTTTTGACGGCGTTTCGTAGCATATCACCTGTGGAAATCTGCGGCACGCCGTAAGCCTTTTCAATCATTTTTGCCTGTGTGCCTTTGCCAACACCCGGCGCTCCGAATAATATAAGATGCATTTGAAATCCTCCCCAATCTCAGGTATTATTTGCATGGGCAGCATATAATTGTCCGCATGCTGCTTTTATGTCCCTTCCTTTATGTTGCCTGATCGTAATCGTTCTGTTGGCTTCATTAACAAAGCGGTCGAACTGCATTATGGATTCTTCAGTTGAGGGCTGATATGCCGGATCATCCGAATTACATGGAATGATATTTATTTTGCAGGCTATATCATGGGTCAATTTAACGAGTTCCCGGGCATCACTCAGAGCATCGTTGATCCCTTTTATCAAAATATATTCAAAGGTTACCCGCTTATTCGTCTGGCGCTGATAGTATTTAACCGCCTCCAGTAGTTCTTTTAAAGGATATTTTTTACTGATGGGCATTATTTTTTCGCGCAAATCCTGATTTGTGGCGTTGAGAGAAATTGCCAGTGAATAGGGCCGGTCCTCATCGGCCATACGGCGGATGTTTTTAACGATACCGCTGGTGGATATGGTAATTTTTTTGCGGCTGAAACATAATCCTTCCGGATCGGAAAATATCTCTGACGCATTCATGACCGCATCATAGTTCAACATCGGCTCGCCCATGCCCATAAAAACGATGTTCGTGGGCGGCTGGGGCGTATGCGTTTTCATCAACATGACCTGTTCAACGATTTCACCGGTAGTCAAATTTCTCAGAAATCCCATTTTACCGGTGGCACAGAATTTACAATCCAGAGCACAACCGGCCTGGGATGAAATACAGAAAGTAATCCGTTTACCTTCAAAAATGATCACGCTCTCGATGCGTTTTTTATCGCTCAACGCCCATAGAAATTTTATGGTTCCGTCATTCTTTGATTGTGTTTTTTCGATCAGTTTAAAGTGCCGCAGGTGAAATCTGTCCGTGAGCTCGGCGCGCAGCGATTTGGACAGCATTGTGAATTGGGAAAACCGATCCCACCCCGAGCTGTAAATCCCTTTGAACAACTGATCCGCCCTGTAAGCAGGATAATTATGCCTGGTGAAATAATGGGTCAGTTCAGTTTTGTTATAATCTAATATGTTGGAACGTTCGTAATTCATATTTGCTTTTAATTTGTTATGTATGTTAAATTTAAACCTTAAAATTTAAGGAAAACAGAGATTAATCTCAAGGAATTTATATAATATGTCTGAATCGAAAGACGTTAATGCCGAAGATGTTCAACTGGCCAAAACCATTCAAAAGGCATTCGATAAAATAAAAACAGAATTAGCCACCGTAATCGTCGGACAGAATGATATCATCGAACAGTTGCTTATCGCCCTGTTTGCCCGCGGACATTGCCTGCTGATCGGCGTGCCCGGCCTGGCTAAAACACTGATTATCCGCTCACTGGGACAAATTCTGGACCTGAAATTTTCCCGCATCCAGTTTACGCCCGACCTGATGCCCTCGGACATCACCGGCACCGAAATACTGGAAGAAGACCGCAGCACCGGTCAGAAAGCCTTCCGTTTTATCAAGGGCCCGTTGTTTGCCAATCTCATCCTTGCCGACGAAATCAACCGCACGCCGCCCAAAACGCAATCGGCGCTGCTGGAAGCGATGCAGGAATATCACGTTACGACTGCCGGGCAGTCCTTTGAACTGGAGCAACCGTTTTTTGTTCTGGCCACGCAAAATCCCATCGAGCAGGAGGGCACCTATCCCTTGCCGGAGGCCCAGCTTGACCGTTTTATGTTTAGTCTGTGGCTGGATTATCCCGAATTTGAACAGGAACTGGAAATCGTTAAACGCACGACCACAGACAAGCAGATTGATTTGAGCCATGTGATAAAACGGGATGAGATTATCGATTTTCAAAATTTACTCAGACGCGTACCGGTGGCCGATCATGTTATTGAATATGCGGTCAAATTGGTAACCGCCACCCGCCGCGATTCTGCACTTTCCGATGAAAAGATCAACGAATGGATTCGCTGGGGCGCCGGTCCCCGTGCCTCCCAGTATCTGATTCTGGGGGCTAAAGTACGTGCAATTCTCCATCAGCGTTTTACGCCGGAAATTGAGGATATAAAATATTTGGCCCTGCCCGTACTGCGACATCGTCTGATAACCTCATACAGTGCGGAAGCCGAGGGCATGGGCGTTAATGAAATTGTGGACTATATCATTTCGAAAAAGCTGCAAAAGTAGATTACAGCAACCCGAAGCCCGGTAAAAACTGACTATCACCCCCGAACCCTTCACACCATCAGCGCACAATCACCAGTTTCTCAATCACTTCTTTTTTGGCCGTGTCATTTTTGAGAATAATTTTGTACAGGTAGACGCCGTTGGCCACCAGATCACCGTCTTCGTCATATCCTTCCCAGGTGATCTGATCGTTAAAGCCGCTGTTTGAAAAACCTTCGAGTTCCCGGATCAGCCGTCCGGTAACCGTGTAAATTTTAACCTTCACATCGGCGCCGTCGCGATTAGTCTGGAAGGTAAACTGGGTCGATCCGGAAAAGGGATTGGGATAATTGACCACATCCCTGAGCACCATCTCGTCACTGCCGGCAATCTTGAAAAAGGTTTCCTCAAAAGCCGGATTATTCACGTTGTCGAAAGCGGTTATTTTAAGGCTGTGCGTGCCCGTATCAAGTTCATCCAGCGGATATTTGACAAAACCGTTTTTAAAACTGTTCTTTTGATAGAAGAAAAAGCCCGAGATATTTTTAGGCGTTTCATCGTTAATTTGCAGGGAAATCTGATGACCCGTCTCACCGGTGATATTGATGCCGTTTTCATCCCCTATTGCCGCCACCAGAATCGGATTTTGCGGGATCAGATCGCCGGCCGAAAAATTTTCCTGATCTTCGAAGTATATCTCGATTTCCGGTCCGTCGGAATCATCGATACTGGTTGAACCGTTCAGGAGCAGCTTATTATTATAACCCACTGCCGTTAAGTTGTTGTCATCATCCCAGGCATAGATGGTTATCCGGCCTGTTTTTTTGTTCACATAACGAATGGATTTGGGGACGATGAATTCGCCCTGTAAGCGTCCGTCGGAAACGGAAACTTCACCCTTGAAGATCATCGGTCCGGGCAGCGTTACGGGCAGAAAATTACCGCCTGTATCCACGGAATCGTAGCGGGCATCGTTAACAATAAGCACCGCGCCTCCGTTAAAAACGCTGTTGCGCTGATTGTCGCTGATCACATCCGCCTCTACTTTTACCTGGCTCAGCGCTTTGAGCGTGTCGGGTGTGATCCTGGTAATATCGATCTGCTCACGCGGGTCGGCCAGCGTCATGGTCGGATCGGCAAAGAGGTGGTATTTCTGATCGTTGGGGCCGGAATAGGTAGCGGCCAGCTTTGCGGCGCCCAGCGTTTTGGACGGCCTGCCGCCGGCGAACAGATTATTATAAAAGCGCTTATTGAACTCCTTGTTTTCACCGGAAAAGACAAGCCGCGTAGAAGCCAGCACGCCGATTGCGCCGGCGTTTTCTTTCCAGATCATTGCCTCGGTGAAACTGGGTTCATGGGGATCGTCATATTTACCGAAATCGCAGGTGGCGGCAATAAAAAACGGAAATTTGCCTTCATTACTCAGCCGACTGAGGTCGCGACTCATGGTAAAAACCGCTTCATGGGCCCACTGTACCGGCGAACCATGACCGACATAATTTACGATCAGCGATCCCTGATTAATGCGATCGATCAGAGCCTGGTTAGCCGCCGGTTTTACACGGCCGAAACCGCCGGGCACGGAAGGATAATTGGAAAGATAAATTTTGTTAAAAATAAAGCGGGATAAAACGGGCAATGAAGCCAGCTCCTCACTTTGATTTTGATGCAGCCACTCATTATCGGAACTGCTGGTCACTTCGTCATCACCGACCATGGTAATCACCGTCTGCCAGCCGTCGCGCACCGGATTTTCTTCATAAATAATTAACTTTTCCAGCATCCGTTCGCAATCGATTTTGCTTTCCATTGGCAGACGCCCAAGTGACAAATCAGGATTAATGCTGCGGAAGGAACCATCCGAGTTGTAGTTCAGATCGACAAAGAAATTATCGGTGGTGCGGTTGTCGATTTCGCCTTCGGCAAATATTTCGAATGGCGGTACGCGCATGGTATCGGGCAATACGATATTGCGGTAATCGTAATGTCCGTCGCCAAACAGCAGAACATGCGAAGCCGCGTCTTTTTGCCAGTTATAATAGGCATAGCGAATAAAATTACGCAGCGCGGTCGGATCGGGTACGCCGGCATTGAAATAAAAATAAATGTCTGCCATGGTTACGATTTCAGAGGATAAATGGGAACGCAACTCGGCTAGCTGTTGTGCCCAGGGCAGGAAAGTTTTATGGGTAACAATGATGAGATCGGCCTGATTATTGGTGTTCAGTAAATCCTTCTGCGGCGTGAAAGACTCCAATCTTGAAACGGTGTTAATTTCGGATGAGGCCAGACTGCTGACCAGAATGTTTTTCGGGGATACGCTTGCCGGCAGGTCAAATTCGACGGCGCCGTTCTGCACAGGCATATTTTCTCTTAAAATAACCGGATTGGCCGGGTCGCTGATATCAAAAACGTGAATATCGCCGGTTTGGCTCAAGCCGCTGATTCTATAACGCCGGGGCTGATTGAGATCGCCGGTAAAAAAACTAAGCTGATTATTGGTGGCTGAAAAACCACGCGGATAGAACAGTTCGAACCAGTCGAGATGGGCGCTGCATCCTTCCAGCGTGCCGGTGTAATTAAGGCTGAAGTTATTTACGCCGTTCTTAAGCAAAGCAGGATCGAAATTAACACGATTTGTCATTTTCAGTCTTTCTTCGGTGAAGGTATAATCGCTCACTAATTTGTTGGTATTCAGCGATATATCGAAATAATAGCGATAGGGTTCATTGTCGCCGTACTTAGCGCCGGAGGCTCCTTTGAACTGCGCAACCAGATAGGGCTGCGATGCTGAACTGCTATTAGTGACGATAGTGAAATTTTTTGAATAGCTGCCGGTTTTCCCGAAAAAACGGTTGCCGTACCAGTCGGGACCCGAGGCAAGAATATTATAAAGATCTTCTTCAAAATGATAGCGGTCGTAAAAGAATTCAGCCGTGGCGGCGCCCTGAATATCACCGGGGTTCTGTTTTTCTATGCGTTTGCCGCCGGAGCTGTTCACGTTGAGCCAATAGTAATTTTCTTTGGCATAGGGATGCTGCTGGTAAGCAAAGTCATTGGAACCCGGCTCGTAGAACCAACCGTTGACATGTTTGCCGTAAAAAAGAATATAATCGCTGCCGTCGAAGTTGTTATTTTGATTTACATCGCGAACGAGTACCGGTATTTCAAGGGTAGATGTCGGATTGTAAACATCGCTGTAAGATTTTACATTAAGCGTATGACCGCCATTATTGAATATGCGGATTGCATCCGTACTCAGGCCGCTTAAGCTGATGCCGGCGCTTTCCAGGGTTGATGCGGGAATTTTATATAATCCGTCTTCAGTGACGGTGATTTTATACCAGGCGCCGCCAGGCAGAGAAGCTGCCTTTTTCAGGGAAACCGGGGCGGTTGTTTGCCAGTGTTTGGCCTGATCGAAATTGAGCAGAATCTCAGGATAAAGGTCATCCAGTGCGCCCTGTTTTCTAAAAGTCCTGCTTATCTGTTGTTTTTGGTTGTAAGAAATTTTGAGCCTGGTAGCGGGGCTGAAGTGCAGTGTACGGTTGACCGGATTGTATTGCAGCGGCGTCAGGTGAATTTTACGGATCGGGATATCCCTGAATTTATTTTCTTCCGAAAGCTGAACGGGATTTGCAGGGATCAGACGGTTTTGGGTGTAAATCTCAGGATCGGGTTCAAAAATAAAATAGCTCAGTCCGTTTTTATCAACCTGAACATCCGGCTGCGGCGCCAGTTGCACCGACCGGAAAGTTTTCGCAGCACGGTTCAGAATTTGAACCGTGGGATTGCTGTTGGGGGGCACACCGATGGTAACGGTGCGATACGGAATATCCGGATGACCGGATTCGGCCATAGATTCGCCGTTGTCATATCCGGCGGTTTGATAGGTTTCATTTTTATACTGAAATTCCTGGAGTTGAAAATTTCGCACCTGCCATTCAATAATCATATAGTCCTGATTGCTTTCAACAATTCTGATATCATCGTACGGGTTTGCTGAAAGGGCGGCGAATGAAAAGAATAAGATCAGTAAAATCCGGATATGACTTTTTAAAATCTGCATTGACAGGCTCCTGCTTTTCTGATTCTGCCGATTTTACGACAGATTTTTAATTCTTAAAATTGAATTTTTCGCTTGTTTATTTCTTTGCCGTTTTATATTTCCGTTTTTTGCAGCAAAATAAATCGTTTTTCATTTTTTTCTTCACTTTGAACTGCCGGTTTGGTTAGCCGGCGCCGCATTGAACCGCTTTCATGTTACATAAATCCAGTCCAATATAAGTTTGATCCCTGTTTTGTTCAATACAAAAAAAAATGTACCGTTTTTACTTGATGAACCGGGCAAGGTTCCCGGTTGAAACAATCCGGACGATGCTTTACTTTCGTTATGGCCTAAATGTTATAGTGCATGCGCAGATATCCTGTAATATATTTCTGCGATTGTGTCCGGGAATCCCTCAGATTTGAAAAAGTGATATGGGTGGAAAAGATCAGCCGTTTACTCTGCCGGTAGCTGATCGTAAAATAGGGTCCCTCATTAATAATATCCCTGGAACGTTTTTTTACCGGAACGTGCCGCCATTCCCTTCTTTTATAAATAGTATATCCGGCCTTCAGGACAAATCCGAAAAAATATTCATTGGACAGGAAAAGGTTGTAGTACTGCGATGTATAGGATTGCACGATGTACTGGGCAAACTCATCCTTAAAGAAGCTGCCCTTATCTTCCAGCTCGATCTTACTGTAGGCGCCCATGTGATACTGACCGAACAATTGATAGGTCAGTGAATCGGATAGGGTGTATTTACGAAAAATAATAGAGCGCGGCGCGCCGAATTCGTTCTCGAAATCATACACCGTATAATTGGCCAAAACCTGCGTACTCAGTTTATTGGAAAGCCGCCCGCTCCGGTAATTGATTGTCGGATTTAGTTTTAACACCCGGTTCCAGTTATTATTCTGGCTTTGCTGTTCGAATATATAAATCTGATGATACAGATAAACATAAGTCAGCAATTCCATAGATAGATAAGGACTGAAACGGTGAAAATAATTAACATCAAAAACGAAGCGCTGCTCGTCGCGATCGTCATAATTTGTCGGGTCGGGTGTGTCATATTGCAGTTTAACATAGGCGAAGTTGAATTCCAGACGGTTATCCCGGTTGGGCAAATAATTCACCTGAAAATCCATCGTGGTGCGTTTGGTCTGATTATCGGTAAATGTTGCGGCATTATCCTGTGCTTCTTCATTGGTACGCACACTGAAGCTCAGCGTGTACAAACGGGCGATATGCAGGTACTGTAAATAATTTTCGATGAAGAATATGCTTCTGCCGTTAAAATAGGAATTATAGCGTGACTGCAGCCGGGTGCTCAAACTAAAAATATTTCGCGGTGATAAGCGGTAAAACAGACGATTGGTCAGCAGACGATCGTACATTTTTACCTGCAGCAGGTCGATGGAATTTGCGGCGTAATACTGTTTGCTTACTTCGCTGAAACTGAAGCTGAGCGAATCATTGGTATATTGGTTAAACTCAGTGCTCAGACCGATACTGAATCTGTTTTCATAGTTTTGTCGCTTGTCATAAAAGTCATATTCCGACTCTGCCCGCAGGTCGGCCTGATAGTCACCGAGATTATATCGTTTCATCTCACCGCGGAGGCCCACATTCCAGCCCCAGTCAATTTTTTGCCGGTTGCGTGATTTCTGATAGCCGAGGTGCGGCATTAGGGTAAACTTTTTTTTAGGCGAATAGGCTGAATAGAACCCGAGAATGTGATTTTCAAAACGGTTTCCGCTGGATATTAGCCGATCATTGAGCAGCCAGCTTTTGGTATAGAGTCCTGAGCTGAACGTGTTGTTGCCGAAATAGAAATGTCCGTTAAAGCGGTGCTCATCGTTCCAGCGTTTTTCGCCGGCGCCGGGGATAATGAGATTACTGCTGAAGCTTTCGGATATGTACCAGCCGTGCGCGGTATCTTCAGTGGCGCTATCCTGAAATCTGCCGTTCCAGCGCCAGTTGGTAAGGTGTTTTCGGAAATCGGTTTGCAGTTCGGGGATCGTACTTGGCGATAGTTTATAAAAATGTTGCGTGTAGACTGAAGTTACCGGCAATGAAATTAAAATTGCGGCAAAAAGGAATATTTGTCTCACCAGATGATTCAAAGAGCACCGTCCCTGATTCTATTTGTTATCATCGCCGACAATTTTATATACCTTTTCCCCTTTTTTCTTCATGTTGTATTCTTCGCGGGCAATTTTTTCAATGTATTCCGGGTCGCTTTCCAGACGGGTCTTTTCGCTGTCGAGCACTGATTTTTGCAGTTCCAGATCTTTAATTTCATTTTTTAAACGATCCCGTTCGTTTTTAATCCGGATCAGTTTTATGGCGCCCCGCGGCCCGCTGAGGAGATAGTAGGCAATCGCGCCCGAGGCTAAGAGAATGAAAATAATTCTAAGAATTCTGCCGAGGGTATTTTTTTTCTTTTTCATCTGTTTAAAATCCCCACCCCAGTCCCGACGGGGCGGGAATGTGAGAA
>CAYXRA010000104.1:0-15691 GCA_964467525.1 uncultured Calditrichaceae bacterium | reverse complement strand
CGCAGGGTGGGGATTTTAAACAGATGAAACTTATTTTATCAATACAACTTTTTTAACGGCAAGCAGCCGCCCGCCCGCCCGCAGCGAACAATAATACACACCGCTGGCCAATCCCCGGCCATCCAGGATGAATTGCTGCATGCCGGCCGGTCTGTGCCCCACAAAAATTTCACTGATGCGCTGGCCGGCAGCATTGAATAGTTTGACTGAGATATCCTGTGCTTCCGGCAAATTTACCGCAATGGTAGCTGCGGGATTAAAGGGATTCGGATAGATGTGCATCCGAAAATCCTTTGGCGGAGCCACAGGTCGTTCGATCGCGGTGGTCATTTTTTCCAGCTTTATGCCCGATAGTACCGGCGCGCCTGTAACCGGCGCCAGATAAATTTCCAGAAAATGATCGCTGACTGTTATTTCATCCGCGACAATGTCCAGTGCGGCGTTTGCACCGCTTTCGGCAAAAATATCCAGATTTTCTTTGATTTTTTGATTATTTGCATAAATATCAAATACTCTTTTACCCGCCGCGGCATACTCGGTTTCGGCAAACCGCAGCGTGAGTTTGTATGTGCCGTTGGGTATGCGAAAGTTATAAAAATGCAATCCCCGGCATTCGGTGCGATAAATAACGTCGTCATCGGTGTTGGCAAATTCTTTCGAAACACTGTGCTGCTCCACATTACCGCCGACGCGTCCGTATGTCTTATGGAAATCCCAGATCTGATCGGATAGATAACCGTTACTTTCATCGCCGCCAAGATTGATTTGCAATGGTAGTGTGCGTGAAGCAGGTATGCTGTAAAATTGGGGCTGCATTTTATTGGCGGGATCGGCCAGATCCCCGATGCCCGTGAGCACCATGCTGTAGCTGAGCTGCGGGTCACGGCCATCGGTTTCCAGAATCACGGTTCTGTTGTCGGGTCCCAGTGTAGCAGAATTGACGGCAAAGGCTGAAATAAGATAATTTGACGTATTTTCCGCGCTGGCTTCTTCCGGATCCTCAGAGAACCGGATTTTGATTTCGTCGTCAAAGCCATGAACTGCAACTGCATAAGGCGCATCGACATCCGTATCGACCACCGCATTGCCGTTATACCCCTCGGCGCCGGGCATGGTTATACAGAGAATCAGGTAACCATCCTGAAAAACCGCATTACTGTAAACAAACTGACAGTTATTGCCATCGAAGGTATGGGTCGCTTTATCCCAACGGCTTTTATCCCAGGTGTCGAAATCATCCTGCCACTGAAGGGTGAAATTATCATTTATGCCGGGAGTGTAGGCATAAACCCTTACCCAGTCGTAATAGGCATAAACAGGCAGACTGCTCTCACTGAACGCACCGGCCCAGTCTTCATATACGGGCTGCCAGATATTCATCATCAGTTTTTGACCGCGAAACAGCGTTTGTACATGATCCCCCGTTTGACGATATATTTCCACGCTATCCACCCACCAGGCCACATAATGCGGCGTCCATTCGATGGCATAAATATGAAATGCCTCATGGGGATTGAATTCCACGAGCTGTTCGTGAAGGTGATGGCTTTCTCCCGGTGTAATCGCATTAAACTGAACCTGATCATCGTGGCGGCCCATAATTTCAATATCCAGTTCGTTCCAGTTGTCCGAACTGAATGTTGTGGAGTCATGAAAAGTGAAGAAGGAGGCCAGCATTCCGCTGACCTGTGCCGATTTCATGCGCACTTCAAAACGGCCGTACCTGAACTTGTCTTTGGTCCGGTATTCGGCGCCGCGATAAGGTTTGGATTGGGCAAAAATTGCAGTGGAAATAAAAAGCATTAAAAGTGTAAAAACGAGAGACCTTAACATAAAACATTCCTTTTGGATTCAGAAAACTACAGTCTCATTATTTTTACAACAACCATGCCATTACTGCTTTTTTGAATATTGCGGACTTTACGGTTAAAAATGGCGCCGTTACTTATTAAAATAATAACAACTGTTATCGAATTGATAATGGCATTCGCTAAATACATGCGATTATTTCAGGCCCAGTTCCTTGCACATGCGGTGATAATTTGGCGGAGCTAAACCCAGTGAGCGGGCAGCCTCTGCATCCGAGCCGGTATGATCGCGTACGAATTTAAAATACTTATATTTGAGATTTTTTTCGACTTCACGCCAGGTGCGGATATCCGTACTCATCCACCCCAGCCCTGATTCAGAGGGTGCAATGGTATCGGGTGACTCAATATGTCCGAGCGATTTTTTAACATCATTTAATTCTATCCGGCCATCACTGCTGAACAGCACGCGCTGGATCACATTCTGAAGTTGCCGTACATTACCCGGCCACTGACAGGCTTTAAGGTAATCGAGAGCTTCATCAGTAATTTCGGGCACCGGAATAGAAAATTCGCGCCCGTACTTTTTTAAGAAATGAGTGACAAGAGGCGGAATATCATCGACGCGATCTTTTAAAGGGGGCACTTCGATGGTAACTACATTCAGACGGTAAAATAAATCCTGCCGGAATTTCTTTTCGTTAATCGCCTGCTGAAGATCTTTGTTGGTGGCGGCAATGATGCGCACATCAACATTTATTTTTTCAGTCCGGCCGATTTTGTCGATCTCACCGTCCTGCAACACGCGTAAAAGCTTAACCTGTGCCGAGAGCGGCAATTCGCCGATTTCATCGAGAAATACCGTACCATGGTTTGCGACCTCGAATAAGCCCGGTTTGGTGCTGCTGGCCCCGGTGAAAGAACCTTTTTCGAAACCGAACAGTTCACTCTCAATCAGCTCCTGCGGTAAGCTGCCGCAATTGATCGTAATAAATTTTTCAAATTTGCGTTTGCTGTTATAATGAATATGATTGGCGACAAGCTCTTTACCGGTTCCGGACGCGCCTTTTATGAGTACCGTGGCCTCATTGCCGGCGGTTCTGCTGATCTGATCGTATAACTGCATCGCTGCACGGGAAGCACCGATTATCTTTTTTTTGTCCAAAATTTCCCGGATATTCTGCCTTAGTTTTTTATTTGAGTTTCGTTTTTCATTTTCCAGGCGCCGTTTCTCATAGGCATTCAGTATGCTCAAAACAAAATCGGTCGGTTGATAAATATAATCATCAATGTCGCCGGGATATTTAGTGCAATACCACATCGCACCCGCTTCAATCAAACGGTTGGCGAAATCAAAATCAGAAATATTGACAGTCATTTTTGTAATTACAATGATTTGATAGGTAGGATCGATTTCTTTGATTTTTCGAATCAGCCTCTCACCGTTAATGCCGCCTACGATTTGATAATCCATGATAATCACATCAAAGCCTTCGCTGTTTTTTTCCAGTGTGTTCAACGCTTCACGTCCGTCAGCCACTACTTTTTTGATGATAAGCCGGTCCTTAAACGGGGCAATGGTTTTTTTTACCCTGTCGACATCATAGGCTTCATCTTCGATAAGCATGAGTTTAATTGTATTCTGAAAAATCATAAATAATTATCCTGGTTTAGTTAACATTTTTAATCGTTAATACAAAACGGCAGCCGCCGCTTTCAAGGTTCCGCGCATCGAGATGCCAGCCGCAGCGTTTTGCCACTTCATAGGCCAGATAACAGCCGTATCCCGCATTTTTTTTATCCGGTTTGGTGGACATATTTTCAAGAAATATTTTTTTCACGCCGTTTTCGTTTTCGGTCAGTAATTCCGGCAGAATGCCCTGTCCGTTGTCGTCGATAAATATGAGCGACCGTTTTTCCTGTCCGCTGTAGTTGGTAATAATCTTTATGTGAACATTGCGGCCGTCAGCGTGATCGATACAATTCTGGATCAGCGGTTCGACGATTTCCCATACGACAAATTCGTTTATCGGCGCCGGCGGCAGCTTTTCGTCCAAATTTATTTCAAAATTGACACGTTTCATATTGGCAGGCACGCGCATAAAAATCGCATCAACAATAAATTGTAATACTTCATTCAAATTTGTTCTGTATCTCGGATTCCTGATTGTCAGCAACGGCGGATCGTACCACTTCATATCATAGATCACCCGTGAAATGAAATTTGCAAATTTACTAATCCGGTATTTAATTTCCGAAATATTATTGGGTTCAATTTTACTCAGGTCTTCCTTGATAAATCCCATTATCTTTTCGGCTTTGTGATGGGTGTGATAGATTCTTTTCGTAAAGAGCGTTTCCTTTTTGTGATTGATTTGTTCCATCAAATATTTCTCATGTTCCTTATAAAGCTGTCTCTGCGCCTCGTCGCGCTCTTTCACCGTGTAGGAGGAAATATAAAACATCGTCAGCAGTCCAAAAAGTATCAGTGCGGAAAATATCAGTGCAGTTTCGTCGTAGCTGGAAGTTATCTTACGACTGATAAAACTGAAATCCGGCAGAATTTTCAGGTAAACGGCGCCGCTGTATTCCCCGTTGGGTACGAGCGGAACGAATACATGAAAGGAACGCTGATTTTCCGGCACGCTGATAATGCGTTCGTTTTTCTGCATTTCATCCTGCAGGCCGCGGTACAGGTTAACTGCCGCCTGATGCTTGGAATCCACATTATCGATGTTATATTCATTGCGGTAAAGGTAATTAAATAATGTCCGGCCGTTGTCTATGGCGTGCACGCTATCGGCATGCGTGATCAGGATACAGATATCTTCCACATTATGCTGGATAATTTGCTGGCTTAAAAGGATGTTGAATGCTTCGACGAGCTCGCCTTTTTCATCATAACTGATATCTATGGGACTGCTTGTTTCCAGCAACAGTTCCAGTGAAGTGGTTGTCAGGTTTGCCAGTTTTTCGGCGGCATCCTGTTTATACCAGTCCTGCGTCTGGACGAGCAGGTCCTGCAGCGAAATTTTCTGAATGTATGAAACGATAATCTGAAAAAAAATCAGCACCATGAAAAGAACAAGCAAATGTTTCCATTCAAAGTGGTATTTTTTAAACTTTTGTATCAAAGGCACTTAATCATCTCATTTATTTTATGAAAACCTGTTTCGAATTAATTTTTTGCGAAGCTTTAATCAGGGCCTGCTCCACGGATATTTCCTTTTTAAGGGCCGCGCGCACATAATGGGACATGATATCCGATATTTTTGTGTAATCCTCGCGATAGGGACGATGGCGGCCATAACGGTACAAATTCCTTTCATATAGAATATTCGGATTTCTTTTTAGGAAGGCGGGATTTTGGAAAGTCTTTTCATTAACCGGTACATACCCGCTGAGGTCGTGCATAATCATCTGATTTTGTTCACCAAGCATAAATTTGATAAAGGTTACCGCTGCATCTTTTTCCCTTGAAAATTTTGAGATCATCAAATTCCAGCCGCCATAAACCGCACATTTTTCGTTATTTTTGGTATGCGGCAGCGGAGCCATGGCATAGTCTTTAAGTTTAACCTTATAGCGTTCACTATTTTCCGGATTGAAGTGCTTCAGATAACCCGGCCAGCCCCGTAAAAACAAGGCATCGGTTTGCAGGGCATACTGATAAATCTTATCCTCATTGAATGAAGTTACTATTTCCGGTGTTAATCGATGCCTGTTAATCAGGTCAACAAGCAGCTTTAGTCCTTTTTTTGCGGCCGTTGTATTCAGATTAATTGAATCACCTTCAAATATCTCATGACTCTGTTCTTCGGTCAGCATCTCATGAAAACTGCAAATCAATCCCTCATAGCTGTTTCCTGCAAATAGATAGAATGGATTCTTCCAGTCTTTGAGCCGTTTTCCCAGAGCAATAAATTCATCCCAGGGCATCGACTGTTTCAGTTTTCGTTCAATTTTCTTAAAATCAGGTAATTGCTGCAAGAGCCTGCGGTTATAATAGAGCAATCCGACATCAATATAGAAAGGCAGGGCTACCAGTTGTCCGTTTAACGTACATGCCTTCAGGGCCTCTTCGTTAATATAATTTAGTGTGTCCTGATTGAAATACGCATTCAGCTCGTAACTCCAGCGTGCAAAGCGCGGCACCCAGATAAAGTCGACTGCAAATATATCGATGCGATCGCTGCTGGTGCGTAAAGTCCGTGCTAAAATTTCTTTACGCTCATTGGTTGTAAAGGTGCTGAACGGCAAATTAACCTGAACAACTTCAATTTTTCCCCGGTATTTTTCATTGAAACGACGGACAATGACATTATGTGCTTCGGACATGTTGTCCACATAATATAATTTTTGTACCTGCTCTCCCGAGAATGTCATTGTATTAAAAGGCAGGAAAAAAAACACGGTAATCAGGGCAATCATCGCCAGTCCGAACCAGAAAAGTGAAGCACCAAATATTTTCTTAACCAAACCCGAATCTCCGTTTTTCTCAGCTGATTGATTCAGCAAAACGCACTCCTTTTACAAAATTTTATTTATAAATACAAAAGCTCAGGCACAATGACATGATACTGTTTCCGCCTGTCTTAAGCACTTTTCTTAAATCCGATTCCAAATGTATTTTCTGTCCGGTTTAATAATCTAGTTACATCTAAATTTAGTAATAAATTTATTATTTTTCATACTAAAATCATATTGATAAGCCGGCTCGTTTTCGTACCAATTGATAGGCCACGGCAGCATCCGTTTCATTCACTAATAATTCCTCAGTCTTACAGGCAATGCGGTCAACCAGTTTGACATATTCGTAAGCGATTCCGGCAGTTTCCAGGGCTTCCTTTCCCAAACTGCTCAATACCCCGGCCCGGACCGTCTCTATATTAAAATATATCATCAGCATTGCCGCCGCTTTGCCGATGATTTTATCATGTACCAGCAAATCTTTGCCTGCGTATGGCTTACCCTCTAAAAACGTTTCCAACTCAAACAACGGATATAACCAATTTTTAGAGCTTTGAAAGATCAACCTTTTCCGGTGATAAACATTCAGTGAAAATTCCATTAGCGCCTCTCATTCGTAACGAGTACCACTCATGCGTTAATAATTTATAACATTAAAAAAAATTAGCATTTATCACAATCATTTTATATATTTTTTAACCTATTTAATCAAATTGTTTTAATAAGTCAATGTTTCAAAATCTAAGAGAATTGTATGAAGAGGAAAAACAAAGGAATCAGCCGAATTGATTCCAAAAACACCCACGGTTGGTATGTCAGAATATACGCGAATGGCGGGGTTTTTACTTCTAAATTATTCAGCGACAGATTGTATGGCGGCAAGCAAAAGGCGCTAGGCGCGGCAAAATCTTTCAGAGACCATAATCAAATGGTTGCCGAGCTGCAAAAAGATAAATCGAAATATAAGAAGAAAAAGCCATTTTATGATAAACCACCAAAGAATAATTCCAGCGGCGTGGTTGGTGTTAATGAGATCGAAACTGAAGTTCGCGGCCGAAAGATCCACTACTTTCAGGCTACCTGGAGTGAAGACGGTAAAGCACACTCCAAGAAGTATTATGTTACTGCAAAACGTCCGCGGGACGAGGCCTTTGAACTGGCTGTAGAACATCGCCGTAAAAAAGAAGAAATGCTTAGAGAAAAATGGCAGAAAGAAGCCAGTCAGGATAGCTAAAGACAGCTTCTGCTTCTGAGCGACGTCCAAAGCGGTTATCAATATATTATATCATTAATACTCTGTGTGTGGGTAGTATTGTGTCTTAAGCCTGCACCTACGGTTATTTCATTAAGCATTATTATGATGTATTCTGTCAGCGAGTCTGAAATCCGTTTTGTTGATTTACATGCGGATGTAATGATTAGGCCGTATCGGGATTGCCGTCTTCATTTTGCGCGGGTGTGACGGATTTGCGGTGACGAAAAATCAGCCAGCCCCCGAGTAAAATAAGCAGTACCGGCCAGTAACGCCGCACCTGCCAGCGATAGAGCATATTTAGTTCGATAGCCTGAAACACAACCCCGATGGACAGCAATATCAGCGCCGGACCGTTGAAAATATCTCTGGTCTGAATCATTTTTACAGCACCCAGGATTATGAGAATCGACGGCCAGTAGGTGAAAATAATATAGCGTAATTCAAAGGCATAGAAATTATTCAGAAGAAATATAACGCCGATTACGATCAAAATAAGGCCGAAAACAATCGTCGAATCATTCTTATTTTCGGACATTGCCCCTCCGTTTTTTATATACCATTGAACAACGCATTCAGCAGGTCATAAACTTTTTGCTCGTCCTCTTCGTAGACGTATAAATCGACCCCATGGGTTACGGTAGCCGCTGCCGCGCCGAGCACACCGACATCGGGCGATTTTAACACACAGGTAATCCGGTTATTATTCAGAATATCCTTTGCCTGTTCGGCGAATATACGGTCGGGGAAATTCTTTATTTTGATAAGTCTCGACATCCTTGCTCCATTTGCTTTGATTAAACTGAACCTGTTTACGTAATTCTCAATACAACGTTTATTTTAATTGCGCGAAAAAAGTTCCCCGTTTTTCGATGGCAGGATATTGACTGAGCAATAACCTCTGCCTCGTAAGACTTTTAAAAAACGGTTGTCTGACAGACGCCTGCTAATCCAAAAAAGCGATTTATGCTGATAAACGGTTCAATAACCTGTCGAGTAAGTTGCGCGCCAGGGCAATTTTATATTCGTTTTCGTCCATGGCAAAGGCCTCCTTTAGCGCCTTATCAGCTGCCTTTCGGATCGCCGCACCATTGATGCTTAAATTGTTCAGTTCTGCATTGAGCGATTTTTCCTGCCAGGGTTTCGGCGCAACGCCGCCAAAAGCAATACTGCCCTTGCTGATTGCATTACCGTTTTTCCCGATAACCGCCGCCACACTGACGATAGCGAAATCCCAGGACGCCCGCTCTTTGAATTTCACATAACCGCTGCGCGTCCGTTCCGTTGTGTCGGGCACTTCAATTTCAACGATAAATTCACCGGGCTCTAAGATATTTTCCTTTTCCGCATTGTCTTCCGGTAAAATGAAAAATTCACTGAGCGTCACCGTCTTTATTTTCTTACCATCAAATATTTTCACACGGGCATTCAGCGCCAGCAGGGCAACCGCAAGATCGGACGGATGTACGATAAAACAGGGGTCGCCGCCGATAATACAATGGTATTTATTTTTTCCGCCCACGGCATAACAGATATCGCCGCCCTTGCGCAGGCAGTCGAAATCACCGCGAAAATACCAGCAGCGCGGGCGCTGACACAGGTTGCCGCCAATGGTCCCTAAATTGCGTAATTGCGGGGATGCCACTTCATCCGCAGCTTCCGATAAAACCGGAAAATAAGTCTGAATGTCCTTATTTTCAGCGATTTCGGAAACGGTGGTTAGCGTACCAATGGTCAGCCCATTGCCCTTTTTATAACGAATCCCTTTTAAATCGGGCAGCGCTTTCAAATTGACCAGCCGCTGCGGGCTTTCAATGTGGTGTTTCATTAAACCGAGCAGGTCTGTCCCCCCGGCCACAGGCATGGTGTATTGCTTGTCATCAGCCAGCGCATCCGATGCTTTTACCCTGTTCTCCGGCTGAATATATTCAAAACTTTTTATCATTTTATCCCCTTTCATTCATCATGCATTTAAGGCATTCAAAACTTTATCGGGTGTCATCGGTGTACTTTTAATGCGCACCCCGATGGCATTATAAACCGCATTGGCAATAGCGGCCGCTGTCGGAATGTGCGCCGGTTCCCCGATTCCCTTTACGCCGGTATTGCTGTTAAGCGGATCGAATTCACTCACGATGATGGTTTCAATTTCCGGCGTATCGGCGATGATGGGCATTTTATAGTCGTGCAGATTGGTGGTAACCACTTTTCCGGTATTGGGATCGATCACCCTTTCTTCCATCAAAGCAAAACTTATCCCCTGCATAATGCCTCCATCAAATTGATTCTCCAGCAGGGTTCTGTTTACCGTGCGTCCGATATCATGAGCAGCGACAACCTTTAAAACGCGAATCTTTCCGGATATCGTATTCACTTCCACTTCAGCGAACTGCGCGCCGAAGGTCTGCGTGATGTAGCCTTCGGGATTCGCTTCGCGGGCGCCGGTGGTTACCAATACGCGTTCGTTTATTTCTTTCATGATATCATTGATAGTAACTTTTTTATTACCGTCATCTTTCAGCGTAAATACGCCGCCGGCATAACTGATGTCGCGTTCCGGTTTCTCAAGCAGCGCCGCGGCGCCAGAATACAGTTTCTTTTTCATCTGAATGGCGGCGTGGCGCACGGCCGGCGTAACCGAAGGTGCAGTCTGACTGCCGCCGCTTGAGGGCGCATAGGGTGTAACCGCCGTATCGCCCAAAATGACATGAATCTTTTCCATGGGAATTTCCAGCTCTTCGGCGGCTACCTGGGCCAGTATCGTATAGGTTCCCGTTCCGAGATCCTGGGTGCCGCTTAATACCTGCACGCTGCCGTCACGATTCAGCTTTATTGTGGCATAAGCCGGCGGACCGCCGCCGCCCCACCAAATTTGCGTGGCCATACCGATCCCGCGTTTAACAGGACCCGTACCAGCGCCGGCTTTTTTGTTGCGCCGCTGCCAGCCGATCTTTTCTGCGCCCTGTTTATATGCTTCACGCAGCAGTTTGCTGGTGTAAGGCGTACCCCAGACCTGGTCTTTCTCGGCATAATTTTTAAATCGAAACTCCAGTGGATCCATACCGATTTTTTCAGCAAGATCGTCGATCAGTGCATCCAGACCAAAGGTGCCCTGCACATGACCAGGCGCCCGGAAAGGTCTTCCCGGACCGGCATTAATGTACACCGAATATTCCCTGACCGATACATTATCGCATTTATAAATGGTGCGCAGCGGCCAGCTACAACCGGCGCCGCTTGGATAGGCCCCGGAAGCGCCGTAGGATTCATGACTCAGGAACATCAGCGTACCATCCTTTTTAGCGCCGGCTTTTAATTTTTGGACGGAGTCGGGACGGTTACCGACACAAAGATTCATTTCTTTACGATCCAGGGCGATCTTTACAGGGCGGCCAATTTTTCGGGCAAGCAGTGCCGCCATGGCGGTATATTTACCCAGAGCCAGTTTACTGCCGAATCCTCCGCCCATGTATTTTTTGATTACCCGGATCTGACTGGCCGGAATATCAAGGGCGTCGGCGATGGCGTCACGCACTGAGTAAATGGCCTGCGTCGAATCCCAGATCGTTAAGTGATTACCATCCCAGTTCACGACGCTGCAGTGCACTTCGGTGGGATTGTGAATGGCAACCTGAGTGGTAAAGGTTTCTTCAACAACGGCATCGGATGCATCACTAGCTTTTTCTACGTCGCCGCGACTATACTCGAACGGCTTGCCCCCCATAATATTACCCTGATCGTATAATTTTGGCGCATCATCATCCATAGCGTCAGCGGCATTGGTTACAAAAGGCAGTTCCTCATATTCAACTTTAATTAGTGACAGCGCCTGATCGGCCGCCGCCTCGGTTTGCGCGGCTACGCAGGCTACCTCATCACCAACATAGCGTAAATGCTTATCAAAGAGAAAACTGTTACCGCCGTACCATTTAATCGAAGGCGTATTTTTATAGGATATGATATGCAGCACACCTGCCACTTTTTCCGCTTCAGCGGTATCGATATTCCTGATTTTAGCATGCGGATGCGGTGAACGCAAAGTTCTGGCGAAGGCCATATTGGGCAGTTTTACATCAAACGCATACACCGCCGTTCCGCTCACCTTATCGTAGCCGTCGATGCGCGGTATTTTTTTACCTATGACTTTTAACCGGCTGTTTTTTTCCCAGGCATCGGTTTTCTCGGTCGGCACCTCGGCCAGATTTTCAACAAAATCTTCTTCGAAGAATGTTTTTGATTTGATTAATTTTCGATCTGCCATTTTTCCTCCCTTCACGGAAGTATATCAAATAATTTTTTTTGAATTTAGTTTGGGTAAACGGGTTATTTCATTTTTTCGGCCGCGGCCATAACCGAATCCGCTATTTTCGGATATGCCGCGCAACGGCACAAATTACCCGACATATCGCGCATTACGTCCGCCCTGGTCGGTTTGGGATTTTTAAGCAAAAGGGCGTACGCAGCCATAATCTGACCGGGCGTGCAAAATCCGCACTGAAAACCGTCCTCGTCGACGAATGCTTGCTGCACGGGATGCAGTTTTTCACCATCGAGTAATCCTTCAATGGTTATCACTTCACTGTTTGCCGCATCCATGGCCAGCATGTGACAGGAATATACCGCTTTGCCATCGAGCAGCGCCGTACAGGCGCCGCATTCACCGTGATTGCATACGACTTTTGTTCCGGTCAGATTGAGCTTTTCACGCAGTAATTCGGCCAAAGTCATTTGCGGTTCAATATGTAGTTTCACTTTTTTTCCGTTGACCTTTAAGGCCAGCGCCATTTTGTTTTTCGCCGAATCATCAGACTTAGACTGTTCTCCGGCAAGGGTGCTTCCGGGAAAGGTGTGCATCACCGCCCCGGTAGTCAAAACGCCCGTACCTAAATTTTTCATAAATTTACGCCGGGAAATATTATCAGATTTCATTGCATGCCCCCACTTTTGAAATTTTGGGTTTATGGTAGATGTCAGCGGTATTTTACTAAAAGGAAAATCAATATTCAATTATTAATTGGAGTTATTGCGTCCTGTTGCTTACAGGAATTTGATTTGCAGGAAATACAATATCTAAAATGAAGAATTAAACAATGCCCAATTCAGCGCTCAGGGCGCGCATCATTTCGGTGGCTTTACCCTGCAGAAACACATCGGTAATTTGCGCGGTATATAACGAAGGATCAATATTGACCTCAATAATTTTGGCCCCGTTTTGTTTGGCCAGTCCGGGAATCGATGCGGCAGGATAGACTTCGCCGGTTGAACCTATGATCAGAAAAACATCGGATAAATCCGCTTCACGAAAAGAATTGGCCGCCGCCTCCTCGGGAATGCCCTCGCCAAAAAATACTACATTGGGTTTAATAATGCCGAAACAGGACGGGCAGCGCGGCGGCAGATTCTTCATAACGATGTCATCCTTATCATAAACCGTGTAACAGTGCGTGCAGATCAGTTCATTCAGATTACCGTGAAATTCGTAGACAGTTCTGCTGCCGGCTTCTCTGTGCAGATTGTCGATATTCTGCGTGATTACGGCGTGCAGATAACCGGCCGCTTCCATATCGGCCAGCGCAAAATGGGCGGCATTGGCCCTGGCCTTGCCGAAGCAGGCGTAAAAAACTTCCATCAGTTTTTTCCATGATTCCGCGGGATGGTTCAGGAAATAATTAATTTCCACAAAATCCGGATCAATCTTATTCCACAGGCCGCCCTTGCCGCGAAAAGGCGCGATACCGCTTTCTACGGATATGCCCGCCCCGGTAAAGGCCGTGGTTCTTTTGGCTTGTTTAATTATCCGGGCTGCTTTTTCTAAATCCTTCATTGATAATAACCCATTAATAAATTTGTTTTTCTATTTGATGAAAATTTTAAAACTACAAAACGGATTTTATTAATCCAATCCGGCAACAATTCAGTTATTCTTTATCTGATCAATTAGATTCTTACTTGCAAAATCTGCGCGTGTATCTCTGACTTTGCCAACTCCAAATCCCCCCTCCCCTGTATCCCTTCCCCCGCTCGGGCGGGACAAATATTTTTGGCTAGACTTTTACCCCGTTTCCACCTCACCCGTTTCATAGTTCAGCTCGGAGCCCATGGTGCTGTGCGGAATGGTATAAACCAAAAGCAGGATGACCGCCGCGGCAACCACCCACCAGCGTTTCCGCACAGGTTTTACCCGCCAGACCTGCCAAAGGGCAATTAACCAGCCGATCATTGCCAGCAGGGTTTTATTATCCGTTAAATCCCAGCCAAAGGGCACCCCGGTCCAGAATGCTCCGAAAGCAAATTTCTGAACAACCGGACCCAAAATCATGCCGCCCAAAAACAAAAATATGCTGGTAAGCAGTGTGTAAATAAAAATGCGTTTACCTTTAAACAGCGTCTCCAGTCCGCTTAAGCTGGACATGAACATGGCCAGAAACATAAACAAAACATGGGGAATCAAGAATTCTGCCGGTACAGCGCCTTTAAATCGCGTAACCAGTGTGTTCTTTTCAGGTAAATTCCAATGCTTTCCATTATTGTTAATTTTGATGAAATATTCCAGTTTACCGGCCGGCGGCTGGTGGGGCAGCCCGGCCCTGAGCGTATCGCCCCGCCGGGTCATGGGAATTTGCTTCCAGTCTTCCTGAACTCTGAATCTTTTGTACATGACAACTGCCGTGTAGCTTGTGTCGCTGATTTCGAGTATAACCGGCATGCCGCCGGGACCGCCGTGACTGCGCAATAGTTTGTAATTGTATTTCTCACTATCCAGTTCAACTTCGCCGCGTAAGGGATAGGTTGGGCCTGTCATCCGCTGATAGACGGCGGCGCTGAGCGTGATGAAAAGGGCCAGAATCCATCTGATAACGCTGCTTTGCATTGCTACCTCTTTTGAAATCCGAGTCGTCATTTTAATAATCTCAATGATATAATACAAGTCACATTTTTAGCGGACCTGTTTTATATTATAGCAATATTACTTAACTTTATGAACAGAGCATAAATATATATCAGTAATTAATATGAAAAAGGGTTTTGGGGGTAGATATGAGCAAAGATAAAAAACCGGTTTGGGGTGTGCTGGGCCTGTTATTCCGCGCCCACCCCTGGCACGGTATTGACGTGGGCGACGAAGCCCCGGCGATTGTAAACACCTACATCGAAATGATCCCAACCGATACGATTAAATACGAATTGGATAAAACATCCGGCTTACTGAAAGTCGACCGGCCGCAAAAATATTCATCCATGCCGCCAATGTTGTACGGCTTCATTCCCAGAACGTATTGCGGGGATCAGATTGCCGGATTTTGCAACCAGAAAACCAATCGCACCGATATCATCGGCGACCAGGATCCGCTGGATATCTGTGTCCTGACCGAACGGCCCATCGGGCACAGCAACATTATTATTCCCGCGGTTGTATTAGGCGGATTTCGCATGATCGATAATAATGAGGCGGATGATAAGATCATTGCCTATCTGAAAGGCGATACGGTTTACGGGGAATGGAATGATATAACGGACATTCCGGATAAACTGCTGCAACGTCTGAAACACTATTTTTTAACCTATAAAGATATTCCCGGTCAGCAGGAGCATACGGCGGAAATCACCCACACGTACAACAAGCAGGAAGCCCATAAAGTGATTCGGCTAAGCCAGAAAGACTACGCCGAGAAATTTTCAGGATTGGAGGAGCTGCTGACCGAGGCCTTGCGTCAGGTATAAAAGATTTGATACCAGAGATGCTTCCCGTTTTCACTGCAATGATGCAATAATTTGCCGGATCCCTTCGGCGGCATCGTTTATCCGCCGCTTATTTTTACCGTCCAGCCTTTTTGTTTTAAGGCTTCGGCGATTTTTTCACGGTGATCGCCCTGAATTTCGATGTTCTCATTTTTTACGCTGCCGCCGGCGCCGCATAATTGTTGCAGCTCTTTTTTCAGTTCTTTCAGATTGCCGGTGACTTCCGAAATTACCGTTACCACTTTACCCCGCCGGCCTTTTTTGTCACGCCGGATGTAAACCGGTTTATTGGCCTGTTCGCGGTTTTTTTCTTCCGGGGTCTTATCCGCTCCATAATCGGGATCGGTTGAATAAACGATATTGCGATTCTTTTTCATCTGTTTAAAATCCCCACCCTGGCGCAAGCCACCTGCCACAGGCA
>CAYXRA010000103.1:0-15863 GCA_964467525.1 uncultured Calditrichaceae bacterium | reverse complement strand
CGTATCCCGGCTGGCCCAATACTATGACCGGTCCCCAGAGCAAATAACCGATGAAAATACGATTTTTTCCTGGCTGATTGCCCTACACATACATTGATTTACATTTTTTTGAATCTGTCGATTCTATTATCTAAATTTTTAGCAAGCGGAAAGGAGCTTGTTCTTGATTAAACACGATTATATTGAATCAGCTTTTTTATTCATTTTGAGTATATTGTTTTTTTGCGGATTGTTTGCATTATTATCCTTTGCAACAAACTGGGCGCCGATAATCAGTTTTGCGGTGACCGCACTGCTGTTGATTCTTTTTAATGACGGCCTGAAATTATTTATCCGCAAAATAACCAGTAAAAGGTATTACGGCATTATCACTTCGGCCAAAAAAACGCTGGAAAATCTTAACCATAACCTCAACAGGGCTGTACGTTATCATAATGTGACCAAGTTACTGATCGATGCTTTCAAAAGTCTGTTCGCCGATTTGCCCCATGCTTTTTATATTCTGGAAAATGATAAATACTATCTCACGCATCATCTGCATATTAATAATAGTGAAATCATTCTGTCCGACTTCGATCAGAGTGCGTTAAGAAACGTAGAAGAAAACAGACTTAGCTACAGGCTGGATCAGTTACATCTGGTTGCTAAAAAAAAGCAGTTATACCAGAGTGAACGACTCACCACGCTGCTGCCTTTTCGTGGACATAACCAGATTTTTGCTTTTCTCCTCATAGACCGAAATGCAATTTCTTTCAGGAATGACCAGACAACCTGGAATATGTTCGAAAAAATTCAAAAAAAAGCAGGACTTGTTCTGGAAAATTCCGCGCTGATCATTGATCTTGAAAAAAAGAACTATGAAACGCGCAAGTTATTTGAAGTAAGTAAAAAGATACTCTCTTCACTGGATACAAAAAAAATTCTGGATTTTATACTCAGCTCACTCAAAACTTTGATTAATTATGATGCGGCGGCAATATTTCTTTTAGATAAATCAGGCAAGGAATTATTGAGTCTGAGCAGCGAAGGTTATCCGCCGGGACTTAATGAACGCCTTCATCTCAAAATGGGACAGGGCGCCATCGGCTGGGTAGCCCAGACCCGGCAAATTGATCTGCTCGATGATGTACGCAAAGCAAAACATTACATAGAAATCCGTCCGGAAACGCTTTCGCAGATTTCCATTCCGCTGGTCTTCAACGACTATGTGCTTGGGGTGATCTGCTTGGAAAGTAACCGTCTCGGGTATTTCAAGCAAAGTGAAGCGGACATTCTGCAACTTTTTGCACACCAGGCGGCCATTGCCATTTATAATGCCCGCCAAATGGATATTATACTCGCTAAACAGGCCTTCGAACATGAACTGGTTAACGCCGGTACCGTACAAAAGGGATTGCTCGTGCAGCAGTTTCCTCATATCGATGATTTTGCCTTCACGGCAATCAACATACCCAGTAAACTGGTGAGCGGCGATCTCTACGATATTATCCGCGATGATGAAACTACAGCGGGCATAGCCATCGGCGATGTTACCGGTAAGGGGGCCCCGGCAGCGCTGATGATGACACTGATTCTGGCCGGTTTACGCAGTCAGAAAATTTCATTTATGACTGTTTGCGACCTGGTCTATCGACTTAATAATCTTTTGTACGACAGCACTATCGAAGGTAAATACGCCAGCTTCTTTCTGTGTGTGTGTTCATTAAAGAACAACAAACTGATCTATACCAATGCCGGACACAATCCCCCGATATTCGTTAAAGCCGACGGGACTATCAGGAAACTTGAAAAAGGCGGCATAGTACTTGGATTTTTAGCCAACCAGGAATATATTCAGGAAGAGGTTAATTTCAATGGGGGAGATACGGTAATTGCGTATACGGATGGCGTTACCGAGTCTATGAATCGCGCCGGTGAAGAATTCGGTGAGGAGCGTCTTATGCGGTTGATTAAAAAGCATCGCCACCTGACCGTCATCGAGTTAAAACAAAAAATCCTGGATGCGCTCGAAAAATTTTCAGATTTCCAGAATCCGTCCGACGATATTACTTTACTGATCTTCAGGAACGAGCGCAATGTTACATAGCTGAAATTGATACAAGTTTTGTATATAAAATTTTTTTGATCGCGGCATGAGTCAGGCTACAAAAAAAATACTTTACATCGAAGATGATCCCGACGCCCGTTTTTTAATGGCCGATATTATCCGTTATAAAGGTTATATTTATCTTGAAGCGGCGCGCGGACTCGACGGCATCAGGCTGGCACGGAAGCACAGACCGCACCTGATTCTTATCGACCTGAATCTGCCTGATATGCAGGGTTATGAGATTACTACCCATTTGAAAAGCCTGGACGGGATGAAAGAGACACCGATCATTGCTCTGACGGCGGAAACCAAGAAAAATATCAAGGAACTTGTATTAACGGCCGGCTGTAACGGATACATCACCAAACCGATTAACATTACCGAATTTCTCTATAAACTTGAAGAATACCTTGCCGGAAAAAAAGAATTCGTTGAGCCTGAAGATGAAAAGCACTACCTGCAGCAATACAATATTCAGCTTGTCGAACGCCTGAAGAAGAAAATCACCGAGCTGGAATCACTGAATAAAAATCTTTCCAATCTGAATAACGAACTCTTTCAGTCGCGCGAAGAAATGGCCAGGTACAACGATCGTCTGTTTTATATGAATAACCTGGCCAATATGCTGCGAACCCAGCGCAATCCGATGAGTATGATCAATATGCTTCCCAAAAAATTAATCGAAGGCTTTCATGTCGATCGGACCATTGTACTGGAAATCAATCCTGCATCCGAGGAATTAATCCCTTTCGCTTATGCCGGACTGCCGAATACGGTCGTTGAAAAATTACAAATATCGCTCAGCGAACAATTTCTTTCCAAACTAAAATCAGACGGCGGGATCATCTGGGTTAAAGATAACTCGGAAATTCTGGATGAAAGTCTGATTAATTTTGCCAAATCGCTGCAAACCAAATCATTCCTGCTCGGAAACTTATACAATCTTGGAACGCAGAAAAGCTCTTCCGATCTCATAGAAAAGGTATCCCTGGAATCCCGCGCAGCAAGGGATATGCAATTTTCAAGACGATTTCTGATATTCATAGATAAGGGTAAAACCAACGCACCTTTTGCCACTTACGAAGTGCGTATGCTAAAATCGTTTATCCAGACGGTGGGCATCATCTATGAGAATATGGTACTTTACTCCAGACTCATCAAGTTGTACAGGATAAAATCGGAGCAGGCCATTAAGGACGGATTAACAAAACTCTATAATTACCGCTACTTTATTCAGGAGCTGGAGCGCGAAGCCAATCGTACCAAACGCTTCAGAACCCCGTTTTCTTTATTAATGATTGATATCGATTTTTTCAAAGAATTTAACGACAAATACGGTCACCTTGAGGGCGATAAGGTTTTACGCAAAATAGCCCAGTTATTCCAGAAAAATACCAGAACGACGGACACCGTCGCCCGTTACGGCGGAGAGGAGTTCGCAATTATCCTGCCGGGCCTGGGAAAGAATGACGCATTAAGCATTGCCGAAAAACTGCACGTACTGATCCAAAATTATAAGTTTCCGGTTATTGATGAGAATAAAAATATAAAAATAACCATTAGTATCGGCGTAGCCAATTTCCCACGGGACAGCGCCGACACAAAAATTTTACTGGATATGGCCGACCAAGCCCTTTATAAGGCTAAGAAATCCGGCAGAAATATGGTTTGCTTGGTTTAGTGTTTTATACCGAAATCCGGCTCATAATTTTCTATAATCTGTCCCCGTACTTTCTCCATCAATGCATTACGGTCTTCGAATACAGGATCATCCGGAGTAACGGGTTCCAAAAAGTTCAGTTTCACCAACCCTTTGCGCAGACGTATATTTTTCTTTTTCATAATATGGCGTGAACCGGAAATCACCATGGGCATGATCGGTGTTTTTCCATTCATTGCCAAAATAAATGCCCCTTTCTTAAAGGGCCGGATTTTGCCATCCTCACTGCGCGTACCCTCGGCAAATATAATAACCGAAACCTTATTTTTTACGATATCTGCGGTTTTATTGATCGTATCCCTGGCTTTTTTACTATGCCCGCGATCTATTTCGACCATACCGACCGACCGCATGCCCTGGGCAAACAGGGGAATCCTGAACAATTCCTTTTTGGCGACAAAGCGGACCGTACCGGGAATAACGGCTACGGTTGCCAGAATATCGAAGGTACCCTGATGATTGGATACATAAATATAAGAACGGTTCAGATCAATTTTTTCTCTGCCTTCGACAACGATTTTAATACCGGCAACTTTCAAAATCGATCTCGCCCAAAAACGGATCAGTCCGTCGTTAAATTTGGAAAAAGGATTGAAAATACCGCCAATTATGGCAAGAATCGAACAAATAAACGTGATGACGGATGCGATGAAAATAATCCAGATTGAACGCAGCATATTTTTCTCAACTTTTAATTCTTCTAAGATATTTACGTTTTCGTTTACAAAAATCGCTTTATCTAATAGCTCCGTTTAATCACGCTGATGCCGCGCATGTAGGGGCGCAGCACTTCCGGTACAACAACCGTACCCTCGTCGGTCTGACAGGTCTCCAGCAACGAAACCATCAAACGCGAAGTTGCCAGTCCCGAACCGTTCAGGGTATGGACAAATTCCGGTTTAACGCCTTTATCCCTTTTAAAACGGATATTGGCGCGACGGGCCTGAAAATCCTCAAAGTTGCTTATGCTGGATGCTTCCAGCCATTTGTTCTCGGCCGGCGACCAGGTTTCAATATCATAGCATTTTGCCGCGGCAAAACTCAGATCGCCGCTGCAGAGCAATTGCACCCTGTATGGGATTTTCAATTCGTTCAGAATAAAGGTCGCTTCGCGCAGGAGCTGCTCGTGAAAATCATAAGACACCTCAGGCGCCACGAAATTCACCAGCTCAACTTTATTGAACTGATGGACGCGCAGAAATCCCCGCGTTTCTTTTCCGTAGGAACCGGCCTCCCGTCTGAAGCAGGCCGAATAGGCGACGTATTTGATGGGCAGTTCCGCACCTGTAAGCATCTCATCACGGTGCAGATTTGTAATCGGTACTTCAGCGGTCGGAATCAGATAGAGTTCATCGCGCTCGGTATAATACATATCTTCTTTCAATTTAGGCAACTGCGCCGTGCCGAACATGCTGGCCTCATTGGCCAGGAACGGCGGCATGATTTCCGTATAACCGTGTTTATCCAGGTGCACATCCAGCATATAATTGATGAGCGCCCGTTCCAGAGCCGCGCCGGCCCCTTTATAAACCGGAAAACCGCTGCCGGTAATTTTACCGCCGCGGTGAAAATCAAGGATATCCAACCGATTACCTAATTCCAAGTGATTCAACACCGGGAAGTCAAATTCCGGCCGATCGCCCCAGCGCGAAACTTCGACGTTATCATTTTCATCCACACCCTCGGGCGTCGATTCGTGGGGCAGATTGGGAAATTCGCTTTGCAGTCCGGATATTTTTATTTCAACACCTTTTAGCTTATCATCGAGCAATTTTATTTCTTCGGATATTTTTTTTGTTCTTTCTATGACGGGCGTTGCATCTTTACCTTCTTTTTTATAGACGGATACCTGTTTTGAATTTTCATTGCGTTCTTTTTTTAACGCTTCAACTTTATAGATGATTTGGCGGCGCTCCTCATCTAACGATAACAGACCGTCCACATCGCCCATTTCACCTTTGGCCCGAATACCCTTTTCGACAAGTTCGGGATGTTCGCGGATGAATTTCAGATCTAACATGAATTGGCACTCCAGTTTTTAACCGATTTAAATTGAACGCATTGAAATTAAGTAAGATAAACACATAGAGCAAGAAACAATTTTTTCTTACAACAAAGATAACATCCTATCAGAGATGCTTGCAGTGGGAACGGACACAAGGCAAAGCGTAACCGTTGCACTTTCTGGCAAAAAATTTGAAATATTCTTTCTTAATGATTACACTTACCCCTAATTATAAAACAAAATAACAAAAATTAAATCGACGTCATTCTCTACTAATCAGGGGGCACTATGAAAAAACGCAGCGCTTTTCCACCTGTATTTTGGGTTGCCAATTCCGTAGAGGTCCTGGAACGGTTTGCCTACTATGGCATATATATGGGATTCGGCATATATATGGAATACCTGGGATACACCAAAGCCCAGCTCGGCTTCATACAGAGCATGTTTCTTGTTTTGTCTTATACGATTCCCGTAATTTCCGGCACCTTTGCCGACCGCTTCGGATTCAAGAAGGTACTGATTGTTTCTTATCTTGCATATCTGCCGTCCATTTTGCTTTTAATTTTGACCAAGACGTTTTCAGGTATCGCGTTAACGATGCTCAGTATCGGACTGGCCGCGGGGATATTTAAACCGCTCATTTCCGGTACGGTGCGCGCTACAACGGACGCCACAAATAAAACGCTGGGATTCGGTATTTTTTATGCAATGGTTAATGTTGGCGCTTCCTTCGGACCGTTAATCGCCGGCAAGCTGCGGGCAATTTCATGGGACTATGCTTTCATCGCCGCCGCGATCTCGATTTTCCTGATGTTAATCATCACCATATTTTTTTACAAAGAACCTGAAAGGGAAACGCAGGGCATCACGCTTAAAGACAAATTCAAAGATATCTATATCGCCCTTTCAGATACCAAGTTTTTAATTTTTCTGATTTTGCTGGGTATCTTTTTCTGGTCGCCCTTCTGGGCCTTTTTCAATCTCTGCGCCATTTACATCGACCGAAACCTGGACACCTTGCAGCTATATCTGAATATAAAATCGGTGTTTGGTACGGGAGTCGCAAATTTCCTGTCCGAAGTGAAAGAGGATGGAACCCGAAAGCTATTGGGTGAAACGATTGCCCATACGGGTTATATCATTATGATCGTTCAAATCTTCATATCCCGGGCCGCAGAGCGATTCAGAGCGATACCGGCATTTTTGACGGGTTTATTTATTTGCTTCCTGGGCTTTATTGTGATCGGTCTGGCAAAAGTGGGTCCTTCGGCGCTGATCTTCCTCGGCATTGCCTTGTTTGCACTTGGTGAAATGATTTCATCGCCGCGCATTCAGGAATATATTACCTGGATCGCCCCCAAGGAAAAAGCCGGCCTATACATGGGAACAAATTTTCTATCAACCGGTCTGGGCGGTTTGCTCAGCGGATTGATTTTTACAACCCTCTACGGCTATTTCCGGGAAATGGATCATCCCGAATATATCTGGTACACACTGGCTGCCAATATGATTTTAGGTATTATCGCGATTTATATTTACACGAAAAAAGCCGGGGAGTTTGTAGAACTGGATGCATGATATTTTAAAATCATTTTTGTGATATCCATGAAGTAAAAACAAATCCGGAATTTAACGATCATGAATTCCGGATTTGTTTTATAATTAAAGCTATATATGGTTTTCCGTAAAACTCATAAATCAAAAATTTAAAACATCAGTTACTGTTTGGCAGGCCCGGGGTAGGATTTATAAAGCTTTCCCAGTCCGTTCCGCCATCCGGCAAGCGGCCGCAGGAAATATCCGTCTGCTGCGCATCGAATACGATCTGATCAACGATGACGCCGTTGGGATCCGCCAATACGATTTCTTCACCATCGGCTGAAAGCTTGATATCGACGTGCAGGATGCCCTGTTCCGTTTCCTTATCCGCCCAAAGCAGCAAATAATCCTGCGGCGCTATGGTGGTCAGTTCAGGATTGCCGACTGGTATTTGCCAGGCCATTACATTTGTCAGGTCGTCACTGATATACCAGCCGCCGATATCCACCGAATCCGGGCCGGGATTGTATATTTCTATCCAGTCGTCATAATCGCCGTTTTCGTCCGTGTAGCAGAAATCGTTACTGGCCATAAATTCATTAATGAATAAAACCGGCGATTGAGCCCCAATCTCAATCTTTTGCAAATCGGTGACGGTTACAGACATGCTGTCATCGATTGCCGTCAGATAAAAACCGATTACACTGCCGTTGGCAAAGGGTCCTATTTGCGCCTGATAACCTTTGACCAGGGCAACCATATTTTGGGTATGATTCAGATCATCCAAAGTGCCGTAGGTAACCGTAAACGATGCAAGATTGTCGTCGGCGTCGTAAACCTCTGCATAGACCGTAATCACGGTTGAAGAATCGATATCCCGCGGACCTACCGTCACACCGCTAATTTGCGGGGGGCGATTGACGGCGGGACTGTTGTTGCTTTTCCCGGGCGTGGGATTGCTGAACAACCTCCATTCGGCGGCGCCATCCTGAACACGACCATAGGCTGTGCCCTCCTCCGTTTCCGGGAAGCTCACCCTGTCAATCTGATTACCGGCGCTGTCTTCCAGTATAACCGTTTCACCATTGCTGGAAAGTTTGAACTTCGTTTGGACATCATCGCAATGCCACACTAAAAATTCGCCTGCGGAAATCCGCGTACCCGCCGGAAAAACAGATTTATCCGAAGCCGATTCCTCATCGTACAGATAAAAACCACTCAAATCCACATCGGTATCAAGCGGATTATAAATTTCCAGCCAGTCCGGATCTCCGGTGGCAAAAATCTCATTAATGAATAATTGTAAATCGGAAGTATCGCTCACAGCATTGGACATTTCGGGCGTCGGCTTGGTGAAGATTGCCCATACTTCTCCACCGTCCTCCGTGCGCCCATAAGATTGTCCGTTTTCGAGGGCCGGGAAAGTTACCGCGTCAATTTGCCTGCCACCGGAATCTTCAAGGGTGACCATTTCACCGTCAGCGGACAGCTTGAAATTGGTCTGCACTTCGTCACAATACCAGAGCAGATATCCCTTTGCCGGGACGAGAGCAGAATGCGGAAAAACGGATTTATTTGATTCGGAATCCCCATCATAAATAGAATATCCGCCTATATTCAAATCCGCAGAAGCGGGATTATAAAGCTCAAGCCAGTCCGGATCACCTTTGGCACAAATTTCATTAATAAATAATACAATATCAGATGCTTGCGGATTGACCAATTGTTCATTGGTATCACAATGATTGAGCAACATGAACATGCATAGAACTGTTGAAATTATAATTATTTTTTGCATCGCTGCATCCTGTTAAAAAGTGACCAGTGTCCGCAAGGCAAAGAAACTGAAATCATAATTACCGCCCGGCAGTTCACCTTTGGCGTCGGCATAGATCGAATTATCCACTATAACATAGTTCAGCATAAATCGAATATGCGTATTAACGTACCAGTTTAAAGCAAGTGTATAGTTATTCGCCTTACCGCCAAACACGCGCGCTGCAACATCACTCAAATTGAGATGGCTGTAACGTACGGCAAGTTCTAATGCGCCGAGCGAGTTTTTGGACATCGGTTTATAAAACTCTCCCTGGCGCTTCAGATAGGGTTTATGTTCACCGGTTATCATCCAGCTTATAAAAGAATAAGCACCTTCAAGCTGAACAGTTCTGCCGTTGCCCCTCCTTCTTAGCTGAGATTTGATATACTCTCCCTGTAACAATAAGGGGCCCAGGGACAAAACACCTTCCAGTCCCATTACATCATTATGTTTTATCGAATAAATATCATCGGTATCCAAAAACTGTATCCTGCTAATTCTGGTTTCCGCGGTAACGTCAAAATCCATGCCCGGTTCTTTGCCGTCTTCCACAGCATCAGGGGTTTGCCGTAAAAGGCTTGCGCCAATATGAAGCCGGTGCGGCGTTTTGAGCAAATCAGGCCAACTGATGCCATAGGTTAAGCGTCCGGCAAAAGCATAACCATCGTCAGCCGTTTTTTCATCAATGCCTGCTACATTCTCCCCGAAAACACCCAGCGCGATATAAATATTATGATGAAAGCCAAACTGATGTTTATCAATCCAGCCCGTATAGCTTAATCCTAACCTGCGGTCGGAGGCAAACACATTGGGATAGGCGCGCTCCATAAAAACCAGAATGCGGGAGCTGGCCAGTTCTTCCAGGCTGAATGGCGGTTTATGCTGACCGATTTTGATCATCGATTGCGGGATGCCCTCATAACTCAGCCACATATCCTTGATTTCCGCTTCGTCATCTTTATCATCATCTTCCTTAATGTAGGGGGCGAGGTCCACGTCCCATTCCGCGCGCCAGACTTTGTCAAATCTTGTTTTTATGGAAAATCTGGCATACCTTAAATCAGTACCGTTGCTTAAATAACTTTGCGGTCCGTCCTCAAAATAAACCGCGCCATCCAGGTAGATACGGGTATCTAACCATGCCTGCGCGCGGTCATCACCCGACTGAATACGCAATGCGCCTTCTTCCCAGCCCGGATACTCCGGCCATTTATTTTCTTCCGCGAAACTGTATTGAAAAAAGATTAAAGGCATCAGAACTGTAACAAGCACCCTGATCCGCTGAATCATCGCATCACCTTTCCGGCGTAATCATTTATTCACCTTTCAGGCTAATAGTCGGACTTTTTTTGCTAATCTGAAATTAGAAATGACGATTGGATTATTGTGGGCGGACGTTATTTTTCAAAGCGGCTTAATCATTTATCAAAGCGGCAAAGCCGGGACAAAATGCCCGACTTTCATGATGCGAATAATCACCAGTTTTTATAGGGGTATTTTACAAGACTGGCATTATAATATTCGGGATATCCTGTCACTTCTTCACCTATCCAGTCGGGCAGGTCGAATTGCTCATTTTCATCACTGAGCTCGATCTCGGCAATGATCAATCCTTCATTATCACCCATGAATTCATCCACTTCCCAGGTGAATCCGCGGTAAGGTATTTTGTAACGCACCTTTTCGATCAGGGAACCTTCGCAAAGCGTTTCCAGCATAACAGCAGCATCATCGAACGGAATTTCGTATTCGAATTCACTGCGCACCGCGCCGATATTCTGTCCTTTTATCGTCAGATACCCCCTGTCTTTGATGGTGCGGACGCGGACGACACGCTCGATTGCCGCACAGAGATAACCCTGCCGGTAGACTGTACCTTCTGCCGAATCCTTAAAGGAATGATTTTTTACCAGAAACTTTCTTTCGATTTCCCGTCCCATGTTTTTCTCCTGAATTTGAAGGATATACACAGTTAGTTCAGTATATCAATCCTCTAAATCTATTTTCCTGATTAAGACATTTCCGCTGACCGGTAAACAAGTATTGCTCAGAGTGCTTTATAGATTGAATCGCCGGGCAGCGGTTTCATCCCGATTACCCGTTTGATGGCCAGCAGATAGTTGACATTTTCATAGGCATCAAGCCCTGTGTGGCGCAATCCTTCCCGGACAATTCCGGCATCGACCGCTTCCAGTGCGGCGGTCATGAGTTTCGCGCCGTTAATATACACCTCGGCGATTTCGGCGATACAGCGAGCCAGCAGAAATTTTTCACGCCGCTTGTAAACATGGACGGCGACAAGCTGCGGATGCGGAGTTACAATTTCATTGATAAATTGATCGGCTGTATATATCTCTCGCTGGTACACGGGCCCGCTTACCTGAAACGCCGGGACCAGGTTTGCCTTGATAAAGTCTGCAGAAAGCGGAAATTCCTTTCGCAGACCGGGATCCCAGTATTCAAGTTCTGCATCTTTACCAACAAGCGTCTTAATATCCATCTGTCCATCGCGGATTTTGCTGTTATTCTTATCATTAGTCTCAGAAATAATATAAATTTCACGACTATCCCGGTATTCCTCCATAGCGGCGATCCGGCGAATCTTTTCTTCGATTAAACCGAAATTTTGAGCGAATACCCGGTACTCATAACGTGCTTCTTCATGTGGCATGTGCGTTTCCCTGTATTAATCAAAGTTAAAATTTTACAAATACCCAAACTGATCCCGCGAAAATATTGATATTTATCGATCCCGAGGATACGTTACACATAGCAAGTGTATGCTTACCCGAAAAACCAGTGCGACGAAACTAATGCGCAATCAATTCGACCGCAAGTAAAAATCAGGCAAAAGTGAACGGAAAGCAATTGCGGGAATAAATTCAAATCATAGCTTATTTAATCTTGATGGCTATTCAATACGGCCATATCTTTTGAAATAAAAGGACCAGATATTATGAAAATAAGTGAAAAACCGGTTATCATCGAGCAAACCTTTCCCGTTACCGTGGAACGTCTGTGGCAGGCAATCACCGATCCCGGGCAAATGCGTCAGTGGTTTTTTGAAAACATCCCGGCATTTAAGGCCGAACCGGGATTCGAAACCCGGTTTAATGTACAAAGCGGCGACAGAATCTTTCCGCATCTCTGGAAAATTACGAAAGTTATTCCACTGAAATTGATAAAATATAACTGGAAATACGGCGGTTATCCCGGAGATTCATCAGTGACCTTTGAAATCATGGATCAGGAAAAGGGATCTCAATTACGATTAACACACCAGGTAACCGAAGACTTTCCGGAGGACATCGACGAATTCAGCCGGGACAGTTGTCATGCCGGATGGAGCCATTTCATAAAAAACAGCCTGAGATCATTTTTTGGATAATACATTTAGAAAAATGATCCCATATTTTCAAAGAATATAAATCGAAACGGAAGCACACCTTTCAAAAATATGAAACGTCAGTATTGTGGATTTCTTTTCAGAAGAACAGTTAACAACAGAATTATTTTATTTAATTCTTGTTTATTTTTTATATTGAAAATATCCAACAAAAATACCTAAAACAATAAAGGTAGTAATCATGAAGCTAACTTCCGGAATCATTTTCTTATTCTTTATCATTTTAATTGTCGCCTGCGCGCCGCGTATGGTTGGCAAGCTGCCATATAATCTGGACTCGATGGACGAAACCACCAGAGAAGCATACATTCAGTCCCACCGGTTTTTGCGCGAAGGCACCCGGGATATTTTCCCGAAAGGATTAATCCGGCATTTACGTGTCGATACGATTTACATCGACGCGCAAAAAAAGCATCTCGATATTCATTTCAATACGATCTTTGCCCATATTCCTTTTCGCGAAGACAACACCAGCGCAATATATAATGCCATGCACCGTTATCTTAAGGGCAGATTTGATAAATACACTTTTACCCTGTTTGCACTGGAACAACCTATCTACCAGTTGATTCCAAATCTTTACCGCAGCGATCCGTCAAAATATGATCCGGCGCGCCTGCCCAAAAGCGATCCGCGGGTCACGCCGCTGGTCAGAAATATCAGCAAACCCATCCATTCCGACAAAGGATTGCAGAACCGTCATATCGCCATGTGGCACAGTCACGGCTGGTATTACGAACAAAAGCTCGACCGCTGGGAATGGCAGCGGGCCAGAGTTTTTCAAACGGTGGAAGACCTGTTGCCGGGATCTTTTATCCTGCCCTACCTGATGCCGATGCTGGAGAATGCCGGCGCCACGGTACTTTTGCCCAGGGAACGCGACCTGCAAACCAATGAAGTGATCATTGAAAATGACACGGCCGCCGATACGTCACAATACATTGAACGGAGCAAAGGCCCGGGCGGCTGGCAAAGCGGTGCGGATTTCGGATTTGCACCCGGTCGGCCACCCTACCGTTCCGGTGATAATCCGTTCCGGATGGGCAGCTATCGTCAAATTCACGCTGACGCTGAGGGTAGTGCGCAAATCGAATATATTCCCGAGATCCCGGAAGACGGCGAGTATTGGGTCTCAATTGCTTACGCCCAATCGGACAGCAACATTACTGACGCGCATTACACAGTTTATCACCCCGGCGGTAAAACCGAATTTCTGGTTAATCAGCAAATGGGCGGCGGGACATGGATTTATCTCGGTCAGTTTAAATTCAAAAAAGGAAAAAATCCGAAAATCGGCCGTGTGGTGTTGTCCAATGAAAGCAACGAATCCGGCAAATATGTTACCGCTGATGCCGTGCGATTCGGCGGCGGCATGGGCAATATCGAACGATTCGGACAAATTAGCAACCGGCCACGCTTTGTGGAAGCGGCCCGTTATTATTTGCAGTATGCCGGCTTTCCCGATACACTGGTTTACAATCTTAATGCCGATTCGGTCGATTACAATGACGACTACCAGTGCCGCGGTGAATGGGTCAATTATCTTAAGGGCGCCCCTTATGGTCCAAACCGCGACCGCGAAGCTGAAGGTATGAACATTCCGGTTGAACTATCGCTGGCCTTTCATACGGACGCCGGCTTTACCCGCAATGATACGGTTATCGGTACGCTGGCCATTTACCGCAGTTACGGCGCCGACACCAGCAGATTTTTTCCCGATAGTGTTTCGCGATTTGTCAGCCGCGATCTGACCGATATTATTCAGACCGAAATCGTCAACGATCTGCGTGCCCGGTATGACACGATCTGGACCAGACGCGGCATCTGGGATCGCGGCTACAGCGAAGCTTACCGGCCCAATGTACCGGCGATGCTGCTGGAACTGTTGTCCCATCATAATTTTCTGGATATGAAATTTGCCCTCGATCCCCGTTTCCGTTTCGACGCCAGCCGGGCAATTTATAAGGGCATGCTGAAATTCCTGGCCAACCGCTACCGGTTTGATTATGTGGTGCAGCCGTTACCGGTTTCACATTTTCAGGCAACATTAGGCGTAAACAATGAGATTAATCTGCGCTGGCAGGCTGTTGCCGATACACTGGAAGAAACGGCAAATGCCGATAAATTCATCGTCTACACCCGCATCGACAGCGCCGGTTTTGATAACGGCATTCTGGTTGAACAGCCGCAATATACGCTGACCAATCCCGAGCCCGGAAGCATATACAGTTTCAGGATCTCTGCCGTTAATGCCGGCGGTGAAAGTTTTCCCTCGGAAATTCTTTCCGTTTGTCCGATGCTGACGACCAAAACGCCGGTATTGATCATCAACGGCTTCGACCGCATTGCCCCGGCTGCGACGCTGGAAAAAGATAATCTGCTCGGCTTCGCCGATTTCTGGGATCAGGGCGTGCCCGATAAATATGATTTCAACTATATCGGCCGCCAGTACGATTACGACGGCAATTCGCCCTGGCTCGATGACGACGCGCCCGGTCACGGCGCCAGCTACGGCAATTATGAAACGAGACTGATCGCCGGGAACACCTTCGACTATCCCTATCTGCACGGACAATCCATCAAAGCGGCCGGATATCCTTTTATTTCGGTAAGTGACGAAGTCGTTGCCGACAGCCTGATCGATATCAAAGATTATCAAACGATTGATCTGATCCTTGGCGAAGAAAAAGAGACGCCCGGTCCCAAGGATATTTTTCCGCGGCAATTCAAAACTTTTCCCGAAAATTTGCGGCGGCAGATCGCCGGATTTTGCAAAAACGGCGGGAATATTTTCGTATCCGGCGCTTATGTCGGACACGATCTGTGGGAGTACAAAGATTCAACGGATATGCGCTTTGCCGCCGAAATCCTGAAATACAGTTTCCGCACCAATTATGCCGTAAAAAAGGGTGAGGTGTACGCCATCGACAGCACATTTTATCCGGTGCGGGTTCCGTTTCAATTCAATACCGAATTCAATGCGGATATGTATAATGTGGAAGCGCCGGATGCCATTGAAGCGGCAGATTCGACAGCCTATACCATTTTTCGTTACGGCGAAAATAATACCAGCGCCGCCGTCGCCTCCGAAAATGACTATAAAACCGTGATCTGGGGATTCCCCTTCGAGACGGTGACCGGTCAGCAAACACGGCGCCGGTTGATGAAGGCCATTTTGGATTTTTTTGAATCAGATAATCGCACAGGCATATCATTTGCACCGGAAAAACAAATGAAACATCCATGATTTAGCAAACACACAAAGGTATGATTAAATAGAACCCC
>CAYXRA010000102.1:0-15910 GCA_964467525.1 uncultured Calditrichaceae bacterium | reverse complement strand
GGAGTTGGCAAAGTCAGAGATACACGCTCAGATTTCGCAAGTAAGAATCTAAACATATTTACACCTCCTACCCCGGATTTACCTGGCGGAATAAAAAGATTCATATAATCAATAACTGATGGCCGTCCACCTACCTAAACACACAGCGGCCAGAGCCGTTCTAATGCCAGTTACTTTGGGCGGATTTATGAAACAAACCAAAACATGACCGCGTTTTCGCGCAGGTGCGTTGGCTACCTTTTTTAGATTGAACGGCATTAGCCTGGAATTTCAACTCAATAAATTCTTATCCTTCCCCGTCGTTAGTGAAGCAATCCAAATTTTGGATTCCTTCTGTCACGTGACCTGCACTTTATTTAGTCGCTTAGAATCCTAACAAATCACCGCGTTAGGGTAGCGCGAATCCTTGCCAGATGATGGAAACTATGACGAAGGGCATGATCCTCTATAAAGAACTGGGCCGTGAGCGGTGCGTCGGCGTTTAGCGATACCGTTGCTGCTTTTTCGAGATCCGCATCCGTAAACGCCCTGACAGATTCGGCTGCAGCCGAGCTGTTGCGCCGCAATAATTCAAGTGTCTCTTTTTTGCCAACTGAGGCAAACTCCAGGGCATGCTTTGCGTTCATTTGATCCACAACATCCATTGTGGCTTCAGTAATTGGTCGACCAGAGGCCAGAAACTGGGCCAGCTCAATCTCCAATGGATAAGCGCTGGCTACATGATGAACGACAACGCCGATTGTACGGCCATCATTAAGAACAGGTGTCTGCCAATCTGAGACAGATAACCCACTTGCGAATTTTTCAAGCGCAGTCGCTCCCTGGATTATCCGGTCAGCGAGTGCATTCGCTCTTTTGTTTTGACTTACTTGAAAATTTGACATATTTTTTCCCCCGTTAAGTGTATTTTATGAATCAAACTTAGTTATTTGTTTCCCGATTTACCTTAAAGGTAAAAACATCAGGACGCGCATAGTGTCCAACCACATCGAACATGCGCTTGGCTGCAATAATTTGTTTTAAATCAATATCAGCATAAATAATACCTTCTTCCGCCTCCAGGGGCCCTGCTAAACATTTTCCATTGGGGGCTATTATGGCACTGTTACCCACATTAATCCATTCTCTTCCTTCAGGATATTGTTTTTTAAAATCATATGCATCAGGGATATCATTTATTTTTAAAGCCATGCATGTATTGATAACAAATAATCCGCCCTCTCTTGCAATATACTGCATAGATTGAAGCCAGTTTGGACTTTTGTCCCAGGTTGGCGAGGCAAGAATTTGGGCGCCTGCTTCATAGATCGCATTTCTCGCCAGGGGCATAAAATTTTCCCAGCAAATCAATCCGCCTATTTTTCCCGCCGAAGTGGCGTATGCTTTAAGTGTACTGCCATCCCCCTGAGCCCATATAAACCGCTCACCGCCGGTTGGCATTAACTTTCGGTGTTTGCCTAAAATTGTACCGTGTTCACTGATAAACAACAAACTATTATAGAGACTTGTATTACTCGTTTCAGAATTTCGTTCGTGCATACCAATTACAACATTTATTTTTGCGGACTTTGCCGCTTTGCATAGCTTATCTGTCGTATTATCCGGAATCGAAACGGCATTATCAACCAGCTTTACATAAAGTTCATTAAGAACGGCTCCATTACTATTAGGAACCAACCATACCCAATCCGGATATCCTGCAATAAACGCTTCCGGAAAAACAATCAATTTGCTGCTTTTTTCGCCAGCCTCTGCAATGGCATCACATGCTTTTTCAACGGTTTTTTCTTTATTAAGAAATACCGGAGTTAGTTGAGCTGCTGCTATATTAAACATTTGTTCCATGTCATCTCCTTTAAAAATTATTATTAAATTTATTTGATATTAAGCTATGCGCTTTCCATTCAAATAAATAACACGTTTGTTTCAAAATCTGTAATAATTGATTCAAAAAGCTGAATTATGATTACTTACCAGAGGATAGAATTGCAAAAAAGGTAGGTGTGACGTCAAATCTGTTTTTAAATACTTTTGAAAAATACGTAGGGCTGTTAAAGCCTAAATCATAGGCAATTTCAGAAATTGTTTCGCCATTTTGTTTTAGTCTTTTCAATGACTTCCGAAGTCTTATTTCTTGAATTAATTGATTAGGAGCGAGTCCTAACAGCAATTTTATTTTCCTGTATGTTTGGGACTTGCTTAATCCCAATAGCGGGTTTAAGTCTTTACTTTTAAAATTTGGCTCATGCAGTTTATCATTCAATATGTCAGACAATTTTTCCAATAAAAGGGCATCTTCATATTGAATGAGTTTGAAATTTTCTGTTTTTATTTTTGATGAAATACGCTCTTTATCTGACAGCCCTTTAGTCGCTGTGTCGAGATAAATGGTATTAGATAATCCTAAGCCGCATAAGTATCGCACTTTCTTCTTTGTTTCCTCAAACAAATTGTTGCCCTGCTCATCAACAGGCCTTCCACTAACCAGTGATAGATTAAATTCAAGGTTACAGGGAATAGATTTTAATAGTTTGCTAATAGCCGATGCGCAAAGTATCGCATTAGAAGCATAAATGAAAGAAACCATAATATCATCTTCCGGCTGCCTGATGATCACGCCCTGATGCTGTTCAATTAGACGATCTATCCCATTATTATAGTGACCATATTGTCCGCCAAAATCAGCAAGGCAGAGTAATAGGATCGTGCGATATCCGGAATCAAGTTGTCCGGAATTTGTATGGGCTAAATCATTTTTACTTATTCCCTCACCTAAAAACAGATTGAATTCATCATCAAAGACCTCAATAATATTGCATGCGGTATTTCCATGCGATTCTTTATGTACCCTGTTGCACGCATCCTTATTTGGTCCTTCCATAAGACAAAACAACGTCTTAGCTTCTACATTAACCCAGTATTTAATTTGGATGACGCCAAATCGTTCCTGTATTGCTAAATCTTGCATATGGGCTTTAACAACATCTTCTACTGAAAAAGCATCGGTATCTACAGTATGGATATCCATGTATAAGGGCATGTTCGAATCTTCTCTAATTCTGCTTAAATGTTTAACGGCTATCAACCCATTTAACTATAGTTTTATTTCCATATTATTTTGTGGAGCATTTATAATGCATAATCCTGATAATCCACGTGAAATATCAAAATAATGTGTTAGAATAATAGGATTGAAGAATTCCACGAGGTAAACCGGATTCGTTTTATTTGAACAACTCAACCCTAACTTCCGTTGGATGGTAATTCTTGTATCTCCCTTTGTCCCGTCAGTGCAGGCGGACCTTATGACGGGAAGAGCGATTTTGTTCATCCTCTAAGAGTCAGACAAAAAAACAATCCTTTGGAAGGAAATAATAAAGTCCCCATTTATTCAATGCGCAAATGTTTTACCGGATTCATGCGCGACGCTTTGACCGACTGAAATGAAATCGTAATCATGGCAATCAAAATAGTGCCCAGGGCGGCAACCAAATAAGGCCAGGGTGTAAAGGGCATTCGAAACACGAATTCTCCGAGCCAGATATTCATACTCAGGTAGCCCAGCGGCCAGGCAATTAAATTGGCCAGGGCAACCAATTTTAGTAAGTCCATGCTCAGTAAAAAAACGATTCGCCATTCACCGCTGCCCAGCACTTTGCGCACGGCCATTTCCTGGCGGCGCTGTTCCACTGCAAACGAAACCAGTCCAAGCAGACCAAGACAGGCTATAAATACCGCAATTCCTGAGAACAGCCCGATATTGCCGGCAAACTCCCGGTCATCATTAAACTGCTGATTATAAAAGTTTTCAAAGAAAAAACCGTTGTATTGCTGATTCGGAAACAGTTCCCTGTATTTGGCTGCAATTTGTTTAACGATCCCGGAAACCGGTGCGCCCCGGATACGGGCGAAAAGCAACGGACTCTGACCGGGATTATAGACAAGCAGCATCGGTTCAATATCTTCCCGGGCATTGGAATAGTGGAAATTTTTCACCACGCCGATGACGCGTTTGGAAACGAGCGTGCCGTTGATATCGATTAAATCCAGCCGTTTCCCTATCGGTTCATCCCAGCCGGCCATTTGTACAACCGCTTCGTTAACCATGATATTTTCCAGCGTATCCGAGGCAAATGCGTTGGAAAATTCTCGCCCCTGTAAAATTTCTATTTATTGGTGTATAGCTATACGAGATAGGAATACGAATTGTTTTAAAATTGCTAATTTTTTTGTTTTCCGTTGATATTTGCTTACATTGGCGGACATTTTTTAAATGTAACCGATTAACGTAAAGAGAACTATGAGAAAAGAAAATATACGCAACATAGCCATCATAGCCCATGTCGATCACGGCAAAACCACCCTGGTCGACGGCATGCTCAAACAGAGCGGCATCTTCCGGGAAAACCAGCAGGTCGCAGAACGGGTGATGGATTCCATGGATTTGGAACGCGAGCGGGGCATCACCATCATGGCCAAAAATACGGCGGTGACCTATAAAGATATAAAAATAAATATTGTTGACACGCCGGGTCATGCCGACTTCGGCGGCGAAGTGGAACGCAGTCTGAATCTGGTGGACGGCGCCCTGCTGCTGGTTGATTCCAGCGAGGGGCCGCTGCCTCAAACCCGTTTTGTGGTGAAAAAAGCGCTGGCCAAAAAACTGCCGGTCATTCTGGTCATTAACAAAATCGACCGGCCCGATGCGCGCATACAGGAAGTGATCAACGGCGTTTATGACCTGTTCATCGATCTGGACGCCTCCGAAAATCAAATCGACTTTCCGGTGCTGTATACAAACGCAAAGCTTGGCGTCGCCCATCGTGAAATCAATGACCGCTCGGCCAATCTCCAACCGCTGTTTGAAACCATTGTTTCCGAAATTCCCGGTCCCGAGGCTGATGATGCCGCTGTGCCGCAGTTCCTGGTCACCAATCTCGATTACGACGCTTATGTGGGACAAATCGCCGTTGGCCGGCTTTCCAGCGGCACCCTGGAAATGAATAAAAATTACAGCCTGTGCGGCGATAAAGAAACCGTAAGCGGCATCCAGTTTTCCGCATTATATAATTTTCAGAATCTGGGGAAAACACAGGTCGACAAAGTCTACGCCGGCGACATCATCGCCATCGCCGGCGTCGAAAATATACGGATCGGCGATACCATATCCGCCGAGGATAATCCCAAACCGCTGCCCCGCATCCGCGTGGATGAACCGACACTCTCGATGGTTTTCTATGTGAACAACAGTCCCTTCTCCGGCATAGAGGGTAAATATCTGACCTCCCGACATCTGCGCCAGCGCCTTGAAAAAGAAACACTGGGCAATGTGGCCATCGAAATTAAAGAGACCGGACGCGCCGATGCCTTTGAAGTATGCGGACGCGGTGAGCTGCAAATGGCCGTTCTAATCGAAACCATGCGCCGCGAAGGTTTTGAGTTTGCCGTATCCAAACCGCAGGTTATTGTGAAAGATATCGACGGCAAACGCCATGAACCGGTCGAACATATTTTTATCGACGTGCCGGAAACCTACCTGGGTTTGATCACGGAAAAATTGTCCGCGCGCCGGGGACGAATGACCAACCTGGTAAATCACGGTCACGGCCGGGTTAATGTCGAATTTTTAATTCCCGCCCGCGGATTGATCGGATTCCGCAGTCATTTTCTGACCGATACCAAAGGTGCAGGGATTATGAATTCCATTTTCCAGGGATACGAGCCCTGGTTTGGCCCCATTTCCCAGCGTACCACCGGCGCCCTGGTCGCTGACCGGCCGGGGAAGGTAACAACTTACGCCAGTCTGGCCATGGTCGATCGCGGCGAGCTGTTTCTTGAGGTGGGCACGGAAGTCTATGAAGGCATGATTGTCGGCGAGCGCAACCGCGAGGGCGATCTGGATGTGAACATCACCAAGGAAAAGAAGCTGACCAACATGCGCAGTTCAACCGCCGAAGCGACGGTAACCCTGCGCCCGCCGCGCATGCTGTCGCTGGATCAGTCCATCGAATTTATCTCCGAGGATGAAGTGGTGGAAGTGACCCCCAAAAGTATCCGCCTCTCTAAAATGGAACGCAACAAGCAACGGCGGGCAGCACTGCATAAAAAGGCGAAAAGCGGTACCATTTAAACGTAAAAAAATCAATGCCGAACCTTTCGTCAGAATGTCACAGCATTTACTTTTGTACCGGTGCGGCCCGACAGACTGCTGATCAGATTTAAATAAAATCATGACTGCAATTGCATAAATCAATTATTTAAAACATTTCCTGTTTAGTTAATTTATGTCTGACTTGACAAATACCTGATATAGGGCAATCAAAGCCAGGCATAAAATAAGTGTTTCGAACATGATGTTTTCTCCCCGGTTTTTTTGTGTTTGGCAAGCAATTTTATTAGAGTGATGAAAACACAGAATTCTCCCGGAATAGCGGAAAAAAGATAATTAATTACTTATTTTTTGTTCAATTTTAAATTTATTATTGTTATATTTTATGACACAGGAATCGAAAACGTTACGATGTAAAGAAAGTAATTTTAAATTTAAAGAACAATCAGAATCGTAAATATTAAAAAACGGAGGCAAAAATGAAAGAACGCATATTCAATTTTAATCCCGGTCCGGCCGCCTTGCCGCAGTCGGTGCTGGAGGAAATCCGCGATGATCTGTTGAATTACAAAGGCGAGGGCCTTTCTGTGATGGAAATGAGTCATCGATCCAAAACCTTTGACGGGATCATCAAGGACGCCGAACGACTGATGAAGGAAGTGATGGGAATTCCTGATGGTTATAAAGTACTCTTTTTCCAGGGCGGCGCCACCCTGCAGTTTGCCGCGGTGCCCCTGAATCTGATCGGTGAGGGACAATCCGCCGATTACATCAACACCGGTTCCTGGTCAAAAAAAGCCATTGCCGAAGCTAAAAAGCTTGGTAAAAGCGTCAACGTGATCGCTTCTTCGGAAGATTCCAATTTTTCATATATTCCCAAAGAGTTTAATGTAAACAGCGACGCCGCTTACCTGCACATCACCTCCAACAACACCATTTTCGGCACTCAGTTTCACAGCTATCCGCAGACGGGCAATGTGCCGCTGGTGGCCGATCTGTCGTCGGATATCAACTGCAAAAAAATCGATGTCGGCCAATTTGACCTGATCTATGCCGGGGCGCAGAAAAATATGGGGCCGTCGGGCGTAACCATCGTCATCATTAGCGAAGAGCTGATGGAGAAAAGTCCCGGGAACATTCCCACAATGACCAGCTACAAAATCATCGGCGGCAAGGATTCGTTGTACAACACGCCGCCCTGCTTCGGCATCTACACGGTTAAACTGGTTCTGGAATGGATTCAGCAAATGGGCGGCATCGAAAAACTGGAAGCGGTTAACATGAAAAAGGCAAAGATGCTCTACGATGCCATTGACGGCAGCGACTTTTATCACAGCACCGTCACCGATAAAGACAGCCGCTCGGTCATGAACGTCACTTTCCGTCTGCCCTCGGAAGATCTGGAAAAGCAATTTATCGCCGAGGCCCTGGAAAACAACATGCTGGGTCTTAAGGGTCACCGCTCGGTCGGCGGTATCCGCGCGTCCATTTACAACGCCGTACCCATCGAAGCCGTGGAGTCCCTGGTTGGATTTATGGAAAAATTCGAAAAGAATAATAGCTAAGGCGAAATAAACCAATTCCCTCCGGCGGTATCGCGCTGCCGGCAGGGTTTTTTAAAAGTTCATCTGAAAAATGCCGGCATATTGGTTAGAAGTAATTATTATTCAACTGAAGTAATAATCACCTCTTCAATAAAGGCAAAGTCAGCGGGGGGATATTCATTCTTGCAGTCATTGAGTTGACAAATTCTCGGAAGAATGGCCAGACATTTAATGGTAAACTGATTTCTTTATAAACATCAAAAAACGCATCTGTTATTGCCTCTTTTGAATGAAATAGTATTAAAAAATTACCTTCGATTCGAATTACATTTTTTTTGTCTTTATTTTTTACAATTACAATATGTTTGTTTTCGACATCAAAGCCGTCTTTAGTAATTGTATAGGAAGCATTTTCTTTGGATGAGACAGTCATATTTTCGGATAATAATTCATGATTGATTTCTGTTTTAGAAGCTTTTAAAATAATATTCTCAAGCTCAATGCCTTCCAAAAGTCTGCGATATTCTTCAGGTTTTATTTTTTCTGACATACTATATCCTATGCTGATTTCCGGTATAAACTCATTGTCCAAAGGGAATCATACTCTTTACCGGAAACCGGTTTAGCTTGATTCATTTTATAATTAATCTCCCTTATGCGGCAGAATACATCCTTTATTTCACTGCTTAAATCACTTAGCTCATGATTGATATTGTTCAGATAGGATTTTCTCGTAAGAATATAGGTACAATATTGGTTAAGCGTAGTATCATTCTTTTTTGCTTCTTGGGCTAAAAAACGATGCAGATCTTTAGGCACACGTAAAAGAAATTTACCGCTGTATTCTTTTTCCTCATCCGATTGTGGTTCGGGAACGGGTATGCCTTCTTCTAAATATTTTTCTAGAAGATACTCTTTGATATTATTGAGGCTTTCAATAGCCTCCTCTATGGTGTCACCATCACCCACAAAAGCATACTTACCTAATTGAGGGATGGTTGCCGTATATCCACCGCCTTCTTTTTCATCGACCTTTCGTATCTCAATCGGATAGTCCAAATCAAGATAATATTTGAGACTCTTTTTCATATCACTCACCTTCTGATACAATTTCCATCGCTTTTAAGATTTTTCTAAGATATACCCCTTTGACCGACTTACCACTTTTTATAGGAACAGTAAACTCGCCTAATGCACCGAATCCAGGATGATTTTTTAATTTTAAATGACTTACTACAATATGAGACCCCGGTTTAAAATCAAGATCAAAACCATACCGTTCCAGCATCTTAATCACTTCATTCTTATCAACACTTGTCGGTCGGGCTCTCCATTTCTTTAATATTTTTTCAATTTTTGACATGCAAATGTCCGATTAATATATCACATATAGTATCAAATGTCAATTCATTTAGCATATTTACTTGTATATACATTATTGAATACTTTCATTATTCTTAACTAACCTCATAACTCTTTATCAGCAAAGGCTTGGCCTTCTCAAAATCTTCCATCGTCTTCATCTTAATCTCCAGATCACCCGTACCGAGGTGCCCGATCTTGCGCACATCGCGGGTAAAACCTTTTTCAAGTGTAATCGAATCCGGATTTAACTTTACGAAAACCACGACTTCGTCATTCTGCGGATGAATCTCAAGGGATGCAAAATTCTTTATCTTTTTGAAAGCAAAATAGAATTTGAGTTCCTTAATTTGTACATCATCACCAAGATTTAAAACAAACGATTTAATCGCTTCAACCAGGTCCTTGACTTTATCGCTGGCTTTTTCATACAGCTCCGGCACCGTAGAATACCTGACTGGCTTTGGACCTTCAGCAGTTACGTTCTGCTCTGTAACGGCATTAACCAATTCCAGCAAAATTAAATCATCGAATTGTTTGTAGCGAATAAGCTCAATATTACGATTAATCTGATCAACCGCATAAACATCGTATTTGGTATAATCACCGGCAATGCATATCAGACGAGCGCTGGACCACTCTATAGCACCCGCGGTTTTTTCGCCGATTTTATTTAAAACGAGTAACTGAAATTCCGCCTTATGATCAAGCAGCCAATCCAGATAATACAAACCCTGATTAATGACATTTTCGTTGGTTGACCTTTTGTATTCAATAATCACCGGGCAATTATTCTCATCGATACCCAGCGTATCAATCCGTCCGCCGTGCTTTTTACCTGTGTTGTACTCGGATTCCAGGAAAGTAACGCCAAGGAAAGTTTCCGGGTTATTTTCGATTAAGGTTTGAAGGGATTTTTCAACAGCAACCGATTTTCCCTTAATTTCTTCCACATTTTGATTGGATAATTTAAAGAGTTTTATATCACTCATTTTCTAAAGCTCCAGAACTTTTTAAAGCAGTTAATAATCCTTTTAAATAAGTTATATATATTTCTTTATATTTTTGGGATAGGAATTTCAATACGTGAAATGGTATCGACATGTTTACCATTTTTTGTGCATTTTGCACATTCGCAGCTATGCTTTTTAGAAGAATAATAATTAACTCCGGATTATATTCTTTTATCTTTTCTGATAATTCTTTTTCGTATAATTTTCTGAGTGCTATTTTTTTAAATTCATTTACACCCTTATATTGATTGACCGGTTCTTCACATAAATCTTCTAAATAGAAACCCATTTCTTTGAATCTATCTAAGAAATTACCATCGTCAAGATCCGGAAATATTTCTTCAAAAACCTCTAAAGTGGAATAATATAAATTTGAATTCTTATGATAAAAAAAACGATTGTTATTTCTATCATATGGAATAGATTCACCAATTAAGAGATATTTAACAGGAACTGGTCTATAATGTTCTCGTGATTTTACTCTTTTATCATCGCGACTAAGCGGTCTCTTGGAAACATTCATTTTACCTTTTCCTTTTTCATCCTCTCCAGCAAAACATCCGCCGGTTCACCATCGGAATTCTGGGAACAAACATTGGTATCATTATCCATTACAGTTAGTTTTCCTAAGAAATCTCTGAAAGTTTTTTCAGTAATAACTCGGGATTACTTCTCAATTCAGGATTTTCTTCAAGATATTTTTGTTCCTCGGGCGTAAATTGACGAGCAAAAATAATTGGATTACCATTATCATTGATTTTCTGAGCCACAAAAAAAGTACCCATATCCAGCAGTGCATTTGCATTTTTAGGCAGTGAATTTATTAAGCCTGAAACAGATTCCGCAACTAGTTTCGCTACCTCTGCCTGAGATTTTCGTAGTGTTTCACTCTCAGCATATTGAACCGCTTTCTCAGCTGCTTTTTTAAGTTCAGCTTTGTTCTTTGGTGTATTTAATTTGCCAAACCATTCCTTGAAAAAAGAACCATACCTGAGATAAAAATCAGAATGGATATTAAAATCAATTGATTCGAAAAATGATGTTGCAGCAGTATTTATTTTTTCAGCTTCCCTTTGGGTTATATCTTTATCAAAATATAGTCGAAATGGAAAATAGTAAGATATTCTTTGTTCAGAATCACTCGCAAGGTAGGATTTAATCATGTTAGTGGCGATTTCATTATAAGAATCTGAATCAAAAATGTCCTCTTCTCCAATTCGCTGATTCTCAACTGAAATGATTATTTCATTGTCAAGCGAACCTAATCGGTTTTCAATAATCTCCAGATAATTTTCACCCAGATTATTCCGAATCAGATTAATTTCTCTGATAAATTCCGTTAAAGAAGCAGCATTATCTGGTGTTAGTTCAGTCTGAGATAAACGTCTTAACGTATATTGTGATAAAGTCCGGTAATCACGCAAATCTTTAATTAATGTGCGAATAAATGGGACATATTCTTCCAGTTCTGTTTTAAAGAAGCGTATCGCACTCTGAAGATTATTTTGGGCTTTTACTTCAAGTGAAACCTCACTTTTACTGAATCTTAGGATTTCTTTATGCTTTTTTATTGCTTCATAAGCCGGCCAGAAATTATTACTTAGTTTTAGACGGGGTTCATGTTTTGCGCATCTTACAAATCTTAGAGCATCCTCAAATAACACTTCCTGAACTTCAGGTTTTTCAGAACTCGTTTCATTCACATTCTGGATAAAGAAAGCCAATCCTTTTCTACGGAAAACATGAAGTTGGTTACTTGAGAACACTTTGGCAGTTTTGACCCTGGGCGGTAAAACGCCGATGCGTTCAATTACTTCCGGATGGTTTAGTTTTACATCGGCATATTCCCGCCGGATTTTTGTAAATAGGTTCTGATCCCCATCATCATCAGGATTTTTATTTATTCTTTTAAATAATTCTGCTGCTGTTGGTTCTTCATCGACATCGAAAATCTTTGCATCCTCACCTAAAGTATTATGGATAAGAAACATTTTTTGGGATGCAATCAAGCGGCTTTTAACAATATCCGCGCCGGTTTCTGTTGGAAAGAAGTTATAGATACGCAGCTTTTCAAATACTTTGTTACCAATACGATTAATACGCCCAACACGTTGTATCACACGCGTTGGGTTCCAGGGGATATCATAATTTATTATTGCCCCGGCACGATTTAAATTAAAACCTTCCGACAACTTATCGCTGGTGAGCAATATATCAAATGTATCTTCCTGGTATTTTTGCTTTACGCTTGCATCAAAATTAAGCAGCAGTTGCTCTGCTTTCCCTGAACCCAGTGTGCCATCGACATGGAAAACTCTGTTTTTATATTTTTTCTCAAGGGCCGGATTGATATGTTTTACCGTATCAACATACTCGGTAAAAATAATGACTTTTCTTTTTGGTTCGTTCGCTAATGGTTTTTCAGTTAAAATCTTTTCAACCTCGACCATCAGGCTTTCTATCTTGGGATCGGATTCAGAAAGTTTGAGCTGATCAATCTTTTCATGCAATTCCGACATCAAATTTAAATCGGATTTAATATCATCGATGAATTCATCCTTTAGATCGAAGGTGGTGATGTCATAAATTCGGTTATTTTTTGGTGCTTTTTTTTCTTTTAATTTTCTGGCGAATTCATCAAGGGCTTGTTCAATTTCATCAGCATCATTTTCGTAGATCTTTTCAATCAGCTTTCTATCAAGAATAAATTTACCCTTTGAGTTATCTATGAAATCTAATACTATTTTATGAATCCGTTCGAAGCTTAAAACACTCTGCTTGAATGCGCCAAAAGAACTTTCAAATCGTTTTACCATCAACCGGCGCATAAAGTCGAATAAGTTTCGCTGTTGCTGGAAGGCCCGGTTTCCGGCTTCATCCAGTTTGCCGGAATCCACTGCTTTTCGTTTCTCGTAACTGAACGGTTGATAGATGGCGCCCTTAAACCTGCCAGATTCACCAAAGTATTCCTGTACAACCTGATCGTAAAATGCCGATTGCTCGGGTGAAAGTTCATAGAATAATTCTCTGGGATTCTCTTCCATTTCGGACAATTCAGTTACTTCTTTACGGTAGATTGGATCATTCTTAAGGTCCAGTCTGTTACGCCGGATTAATACCGGCTCAATGACCTTACGGATTTGAGCTGCAAGATACTTCGCCCGTACATGTACTTTTTCCAGATCAATGGGTAATTCGCCAAATAATGTCTGATAATGACCCTCTGCACGTATTAATTTGCCCGGATCGACTGAATTATAATTCTTTGTGATAAATGAAAGTCTTTTAAATGTTGAATCATATACTGAAAATCGGGCTTCAAGATTATTATCCAGGGTAATTTTTGACTTACCCGGAATAATGAAGAGTTTTAATAATGCAAAGATATCTGCCGGGCTGTTATTGAAAGGTGTTGCGGTTAGCAGAATAACGATTCGATTGCGGGTGATCATATTGAGATATTCATACGCTTCGGTATCCTGATTCCTGAAACGGTGGGCCTCATCTAAAATAATAACCTCAATATCTTCGCCATGATCATCCAGATAATGGGCTGCTTTTTCCAGATCACCGGATGATTTCACTTCCCAGTCATAAAGCTTAAAATGCTCTTTATACATGCGCCATCCGGATTTTCCGGCTTTGTCACCCATTAATCCCGGTGGGCATAAAATCATTCCCCGCCGGCCTAAATTCTTCGCGACCATACCCGCAATTACCGACTTACCCAATCCAACCACATCGGCTATGATAACGCCTCCATAGTATTCGATGATCGTTATAGCCTGATTTACGGCATCCAGTTGATAACTATAGGATTTGTATCCCCGTTTTTCCAGCAAGCGCAGTACATGCGGTTTTATGGATTTTTGCTCCATTAAATCAATGTATGTTTTCAGGATTAAACAATAGGCTTCATAAGGGGTAACCAAAGCGGCCTGACTCTTATGGCGCATTAAATCGAGCAGGTACTTTTTACGGGTATCATTTTCTGTGATTTTTACCGCCGTTTCCCAAAGGGCTTCAAAATAGGCTTCGGCTTCATCCGTTCCATAATCACTTATTTCAACATTAAATTCATTCTGTTCCAGGATGCCTGCCCGGGTCAGATTGCTGCTTCCTGTGATAAATTTACTTTCAGTGAGCCCCTGCAATTCGTCTTTTATAATAAACAGATAGAGTTTAGCATGATTGGGATCAGCAGTTTTTTTGATTACCAGGCGATTGTCCTCTACTAACCGGACAAAAAACTCAACCTGATCATAAAAAGCTTCCACATCCATCTCGTCAGAATTAATAGCATTACTTAGAGATTCAAAAAACCGGTCTGATTTTTCATCATTGGAAAGTTCGCTGCCATCCAGAGCATATTCGATGGTTTTGCCCAGTTTTAAATCCACTTCCAGGCCGACTAATATTTTGAGGACTAATTCCTCATTGTCCTTAAGTGCAGAATAGATTTGCTGCCAACCAGAGAAGTAGAAAAATCCAACAAGGAACTTTAATTCCCGGCTGTGTTCAATAAGCTGTTCAATGCGTTTTTTAAGTGTTTTGGTTTTGGTATTTGTGATGAAGGCTTTTTGTGCCATCGTATTTCCTGTTTTTCAATGGGGTATGATGTACAATCAATAGTGTATTTAAGCGCGCCTCCATACACTATTATCATTGTTAACATTTATTTTTCCACAATATCGAATAACCGCTCAAACATATAAAATGCCGGCGCCCGGCCGACGGCGCCCTCCAGTTGTGTGATCAACTTTTTTTCCACTAACTTCGCTATGATACGGTTTGCGCTTGCCTTCGGAATACCGGAAACTTTCCGAAATGTATTTGAATTGAAAATCGGGTAACTAAACAAAAAATCAATTGCCTGGATACCATATTGCGAACGAATGCTCTGTGGAAAGTCGGCCTTGATCATTTCATACAATTTTAATATATCCTGCGCTTTACCTGTGCTTTCGCGGCCCTGATCGATCAGCGCCCCCAGGAAAAATTGTATCCAGTCTTTCCAGTTACCATTGTCTGAAATGTCTTTTAAATGACTGTAATAGGAATCCCGATCACGTTCAAAATAGGCGCTGATGTAAAACATCGGCGTGTTAAGGATTTTCTTTTCATACAGGAACAAGGGAATAAGAAGACGTCCAATGCGTCCATTGCCATCGCCAAAGGGATGTATAATCTCAAATTGCGCATGAATGATGGCCAATTGAACCAGGCGGTCTTTCTCATCATAATGAATGTATTTTTCAAAATTATCCAACGCTTGCGGCAATAAATCCGGCGCCGGGGGGACATAACGGGCCTGCTCTATCGTTGAGCCGGGTTTGCCGATAAAATTTTGAAAAGTCCGGAATTGGCCTAACATCTTATCCTTACCACGGACGTCTGTCAATAAGGTCTTATGCATTCGTTTTAACAGGTTCAATGAAATCGGCCGGATTTTCAACTCATTTTCAGCGAGTCGCAGCGCTTTACGATAATTTAAAACTTCATGAATATCGCCGCTTTTTTCTTTGCGATCCGGTTTTACCTCGTATTTTAAAACCTCGGTAAGGGTTGCCTGAGTGCCTTCAATTTTTGATGACAGCACCGCTTCCTGCGTTGTTAATGGGGATAAAAGCACTCCCGCATTGGGCAAAGACCGCAGCAATCCGTCGTAGCGGGCCAGAACACGGTTAGCCAGCGCGAGTGATTCGATAAATTGCGGCCAGGCAAGATGTTCTAAAGGAAGATGGTCAGGAGTAAATGGTTTCATTTTTGTGACTCACTTTTGGTACGCAAGACTATTTATGGCTCAAATTAATAAATATATGATCCACAAACAATATTGTGACTCATTTTGTGTCCGACAAATAATATTTAACCGGACACAA
>CAYXRA010000101.1:0-16024 GCA_964467525.1 uncultured Calditrichaceae bacterium | reverse complement strand
GTATCACAGGCAAACCACAAATGAGGAGAACGCTTATGTCCAACGGAGCCGTAGCCGGTGGCGCTGCCGGCGGAGCCGCTGCCGCGGCCGCAGCAATGGCCAACGCCGTTAAAGCATCCGGCGCTATCATAAAAGTTGAAGAACCTGACTTTTTAACCATCCTTTCAAAAACCAAAGCGCCGCTTGTGGTGATGACCGAGGGCGGATTATTTAAAAAAAATTACCAGTATCTCAGCGGATACAAGGGACTGGTGTTTTATACCAAGGTTACGCAGCCCCTGCATCTGCCCTCCGACGCGGAGCTGATTTACAGCAAAAAGATTTGGATTCCGGGGAATTAGCATTTGATGATTCGGTTTGGGATTGCTTCCCCGCCTGAAGCGGGACAGGCTGTCGTAAGCTACTCGCAATGACGAAACACGTTGTGTCATCGCCCCGTAGGGGTGGCGCCAAAGGCGCCACGACGTGGCGATCTCATCCGTATTAAATATTATACCATACACCAAATAAAAAACCCCGCGATATAAGCACCACGGGGTTAATGGTACGAGGAGGGAGACTTGAACTCCCACGCCCTCGCGGGCACCAGATCCTAAGTCTGGCGCGTCTGCCAATTCCGCCATCCTCGCATTTAACGGGCGAATAATTTACAGGGATTTTGCGGTTAAAGCAACCGCTTGTGCGCGCTTTATTTCCAGCGCGTTACCATGCGCGTCAGCTCGCGCTCATCCTGTGCGCGCAGCAATCGATGCACCAGCATTTGATGATCGCCCATATCTTCAACCCGGCATTGCGAAACAATCCGGTCGCCGTAAACGCTCTCGGCGCGGAAACTGATTTCCAGATCGTACAAAATATATTTCTTCCAAAACGCCGGCGGTGTGACCTCCAGTCCCCACTCGATATAATTGACGCTGTTTACATGCTGATTCATATCCAGATCGCTTAAACGCACATTAAAGTTTTTTTCGAATTGGGCCTGCCCGATTTTGGGCAAACGTTTAAATGAATCTTCCAGCGTCCGGCCTTCATCTTTATTTTCGAATTCCTTAAGGAATTCCGGCAGGATCACCGGTTTGCGTGCTTTTATGTCGATCATCATCCAGGAACTGGTCGCCACGCCGATAACCTCGCCTTTTTCATTTTTGATGCGAAAATCGCGCAGGGCATAAAAATTATCCCTGGCGGACGGCCAGGTCTCCACCGTCACGGTTTTTTGCCAGAAAGGATACTTTTCCATGCGTACGTGAAGGCGTGACAGCACCCAGGTTAAATTCATTTTTATTAATCTTGAAACCGAGACATTCAGCGCTTCGGCATGATTGGCCGCCGATTCCTGCAGGTAATTGCAAATCGACTGAATAGTGGCCCGGCCTCTCGGACCGACCTCGTAGGCGCGCACTTTAAAATTTTCTATCCGGAACAGTTTGGACATTTCACTCATTATTCTCAACCTCCGTAAAATGATGCCCAAAGGTACGAAAAAATGATAATTTTAAAAAATAGAAAACACCTTACTTTGTTCCGTGCTTTAATTTTGCACCTTGTTTCTATTACGTTTATTTTCATTTCATTGAAAATAAAGCGGAGTATACATTGAAAGTAAAAATTCTAAACAAGGAAATCCTGCTCGAAGGTTTTTTCAAAATAGAACATGCCAGGGTGCGGCATGAAAAATTTTCCGGCGGCTGGACGCCTACCCTTTCACGCTACAATCTCGATCGCGGTGAGGCGGTGGCCGTTCTGATCTATTTAACCGACAAGAAAAAATTTATTCTCGTACGTCAGTTTCGATACGCCGTGTACCAATCAACCGATGAAGGCTGGATTGATGAAATTGTGGCCGGTGTGCTCGATGAGGATTCGCCGCTGGAATGCGCCAAACGGGAATGTATCGAAGAGGCCGGTTATGAAATCGATAAATTCGATCATCTGGGCACGGTATTCAGTACGCCGGGCATTACCACCGAACGCATTCACTTATACATCGGTTACTGCGAAAGCAGCGATAAAAAACACACAGGCGGCGGACTGGATGAAGAACACGAGGATATTCTGATACTGGAAACGGGCGTCGAAAAAGCCTACCGCGGGTTAATGGATGGAAAAATCAGCGACGCAAAAACCATGCTGACCATTCAGCATTTTTTCCTGAAACACCCGGAAATGATTCCAGGCTGAAAATTCTTAAGATAAAGCTTCAGGTCTGACTGCGATTTTAAGGAAACAACAGCGGTCTGTAATATTCGAATGATTCCAGAATTTTTTGCGTGCCGGCAGCAACACAAATCAGGGCATTGTCGGCACGGCTGACCGGTACATTGAGCTGATCCCGCAGATATTGGTCCAATCCGTCAAGTAGTGATCCGCCGCCGGTCAATATCACACCGCGATCGATAATATCTTCGGCCAGTTCCGGAGGCAGTTGATCCAGTGTTTTCAAGGCGGCATTACTAATAATTTTAATGATCGGGTCCAGCGCTTCAATAAAAATTTCACTGTCCAGTTCAATTTTACGGGGCATCCGGCTCACTATATCAAGGCCGTTAACGGTGAACTTTTCATTTTTCCAGCCCGGATATACAACGGCATGTTCCATTTTAATTTTTTCGGCGGTCTGATAACCGATTCTTAACCGGTGCACATTTTTGAAATACTGTAATACCGTTTCATTCATTTCATCGCCGGCCATGCGCAGGGTATTATCAAGAACGATGCCGCCGTAATTAATCACCGCAATATCGGTTGTCCCGCCGCCGATATCGATAATCATGCTCGCTTCGTTGGCGAAGACATCCAGGCCGACCCCGATCGCTGCTGCCATGGGTTCATGAATAAGCGAAGACCGGCGGCCGCCGGCAGCGGAAGCACTGTCCAGTATGGCATTGCGCTCCACCTGAGTAATGCCGGTGGGCACGGCGATAACGATTTGATTGATTAAAAATTTGTGAATGCCGGCCATGGTTATAAACGTGTGCAGTAAATCCTCAGCGGCCTTAAAATCGGATATAACACCGTCGGCCATGGGGCGGACCACTTTGACGTCGGAACTGGTTTTCCCGTACATTTTCATTGCTTCCGTACCGGCAGCGATAATTCCCGTTCCCTTCCCGTAGGCAATGGTTGTCGGCTGATTGAGAACAAAACCGCGGCGGGCCTCATAAATGATGGTATTTGCCGTCCCAAGATCAATGCCGATATTTTTAAAAAATTTATTGAATAAGAACATGTAACATTTTCCTGCGGAACTTTTTTCTAAATAACGTATTTTTCGGTCAATATATTTTAAATATTAATAATAAAAAAAAAGCCCGTTCCAAAGAACGGGCATCTATTTGTGTGAGGATTTTCAGGAGGGTGTTATTTCTTTTTTTCAGATGTGTCGTCTTTTTCCTTTTTCTCTTCTTTATCAGTTTCAGCTTCTGTTTCAGCCTTGGCTTCTTTTTTATTTTCTTTTTCTTTTTTCTCAGAATCTGGTTCCGGTTCCGCTTCTGCCTTTTCCTCCTTTTTTGATTCCTCAGCTTCTGTTTGCTCAGCCTTTGTCTCTTCAGCCGCTTCCGGTTCTTCCTTCACTTCAGGCGTCTTTTCCTCTGGTTTTTCCTGTTCCGTTTTCTTATCTTCGCCTTCAGCCTCTTTTTGGGCTTCGGCTTTTTCCGGTTCAGCCTTGGCTTCGCTTCTTTCCTCAGATTTCGCTTCTTCCGGTTCGGCTTTCTCTTTGGCAACATCGCCGACTGTGGTTTTTACCACGCCCTGCTTTGCCATATATTCCTCATATTCCTGGCGTTCCTTATCCTTAAAATATGCTGAGATTGAAAGTACGATTTTCTTGTTTTCTTTATCAAAATCAATCACCTTGGCCGGAACTTCAGCGCCGATTTCATAAACATCATCCACGCGTTTGCCTCTGGGCAGTCCCAAATGCTGATTCGGGATAAAACCGTCAACGCCCATCGGCAGCGTTACGATAGCGCCTTTTTCGATAATCCGGCTGAGTTTTCCGGTCGTGTCGGTGCCGACACTGTAGTTATCCGCAAAGGTATCCCAGGGATTGGCGTCGATCTGTTTGTGTCCCAAAGCAATGCGCCGTTCTTCGCGGTTGATGCCCAGCACAACAACTTCGATCTCATCGCCTTTTTTAACGATCTCACTCGGATGCCGCACTTTCTTTGTCCAGGACAGATCCGAAATATGCACCAGACCGTCAATACCCTCTTCCAGCTCGACAAATGCGCCAAACTGGGTTAGGTTGCGGACAATGCCTTTGTGTACCGAACCGACCGGGTATTTTTCTTCAATCTCTGCCCAGGGATCCGGCTCCAGTTGTTTTAACCCCAGAGAAATTTTCTTTTGATCCGCTTCTATATTTAAGACCACGGCCTCAATTTCCTGACCAACGGTCAGGATCTGACTGGGATGCTTGATGTGCTGTGACCAGGACATCTCGGAAATATGAATCAGTCCCTCGATACCTTTTTCCAGCTCGATAAATGCGCCGTAATCTGTGAGACTGACCACGCGTCCTTTTATCATGGAGTCGACAGGATATTTTTCTTCCACATTTTCCCATGGATGCGGTTGCAGTTGCTTTAATCCCAACGAAATACGGTCTTTACTTTCGTTAAAATCAAGAATTTTTACTTCCAGGTCCTGGTCAAGCTTAACCAGTTCGGAAGGATGATTGACGCGTCCCCAGCTCAAATCGGTAATATGAAGCAGGCCGTCCACACCGCCAAGGTCGATGAATACACCGAAATCGGTAATATTTTTGACCGTACCCGTGCGCACATCGCCTTTCTTGAGATCTTTGAGAATTTCTTCCCGCTGGCTTTCCATCTCTTTTTCGATAAGCACACGCGATGAGACGACGATATTTTTACGGGCATGATTAACTTTTACAATTTTAAAGTTCATTTGTCTGCCGAGATAGGCATCGAAATCGCGGATGGGTTTCACATCGATTTGCGAACCAGGCAGAAAGGCGTCTACACCATCCAGGTTAACGACCATGCCGCCTTTGATGCGTCTGGTAATCGTTCCCGGAATGATCTCATCGTTTTCATATTTTTCAACCAGGTTTTCCCAGACGCGAATAAAGTCGGCTTTGCGCCGCGAAAGAGCGAGCTGACCATCCTGATTTTCCATGGTTTCCAGAAAAACCTCTATTTCATCTCCCGGTTTAAATTGTTCGATATTATCAAATTCATCCTTGGGAACAATCCCTTCGGATTTAAATCCAATATCTATGATTACATCCGAATTGGTAATATTCAAAATCCGACCGGTGACAATTTCACCTTCGGTAATTTTATTCATCGTACGCTCATAAAGACCTTCCAGGGCCTTCATTTCTCCGTTGGAATATTCCTGCTCTTCCTCCAGGTCTTCCATCTTCACTACTTTTTCTTCAAAATCTTCATCGGTTTTTTCAGGAACTGCTTCCTGCGTTTCCTTCGTTTCTTCTTTTACCGCTTCCTGATTGTTTTCTTCGGAAGGCGGGTTAGGGGTTTGACTTTCGGTAGCCTGATCTTCGGTTACCGCATCTTTTTTTTCTTCTGACATAAATTAAATTTCCTCCGTTAAAACGATTTGTCCGGTCCGTAATTAACGGCCGGTGTTATTTAAAAAGTCGTCTAATGTAATGCAATTTATCGCATAAAACAAGACTTCTTGCCGGTTTTCTGTAGATCAATCCATTTATTAACTGATTATATTTTTAGCCCATTTGTAAACAATATCAACCTGCTGTGCGATGGTTAAATGCGAAGTATCCAGTTCGCGGGCATCGGGCGCTTTTTTTAGCGGTCCCCGGGAGCGCGTGCTGTCCAACCGGTCGCGCCGTTTAATTTCATTTTCCACCTCTGCCTGTGTCATCCGCAGGCCTTTCTCTGCCATTTCCCTCAGGCGCCGTCTTGCCCGTTCTTTAATCGAGGCAATAATAAATACCTTGAGCTCGGCATCCGTAAGCACCACGGTACCGATATCACGGCCGTCCATGACTACGCCGCCGCCGGCCGCCAATAGCCGCTGTTTTGCAACCAGTATACTACGCACTTTGGGATAGGCCGATATTATACTGATGATCTTTTCTACTTCCGGCGCCCGGATCAATGCGGTAACATCTCTGTCATTAAGCCAGGTGCGCTGCCCGCTGCGACTGTTGCGCAGTTCTATGGCCGCATGATTGATACAGCGATTAACAGCATCCTCGTCACCGACATTGATATTTTCCGCAATTACCGCCAGAGTAGCGGCACGATACATTGCCCCGGTATCTATATAAAGATAGCCCAGCTTTTTGGCCAAAAGCCGGGCTGTCGTACTTTTTCCGGACGCTGCCGGTCCATCGATGGCAATTCTTATTTTCTTTTCCATTTACTCCTTCATGCGCCGGCCTTCTTCCTCGGAAAGGAATAACCAACCGACAATTTTACCCGGTTCAATCACTGCGGATTCGGTCCAGTACTCACGGTCACGGTCGTATTGGGAGCTGGTATCATCCAAGGGAATGGATTCGATTTCTTCTTTTATTTTGCCGAGTCGCTTTTGCCATAACTTCAGATTGCTTTCACGCAGATCGATCCAGCCCTCGCCGGCCCAGCGATTGATATTCTCTTCGTTAAGCTCAAGTTCATTGCTACCGCGATAAGCGGGAATTTTCATTTCGGGACCGCGTAATAACGTTTTACCATCACTCAATAAAATCGGAATACCAATAGACAAAATTTCCGAGCGCAGTTTGGCGTCGGTGCGAATATTTTCCTGAACGCAACTTGCCAGGAATGAAGCGGAATGATTGATCACTTCGTCCATGGTAAATTTGCAACGTTTCAGCAAATACGATTCATACAACAATTTACTTAGCTTTGGCGGTCCCAGCAGTTCGAAGGCAACGCTGTCCGATTTATGATCCGATTGCAGGCGCTGCATTTTTTGCAGGGCGCTGTGGCGCAGATAGCCAGCCCGGTAGGTGGGGCCCATGGTCGCATTATCCAGGGCATTGATGATATCGTGACCGGTATTACCGCCGAAAATTTCCCAGACGACATTGTTGGCAATTTCTTCCGGCGTTACAAATTCCATCTGCCCGCGCGAGGTGATGGCCATAAATTCTTCGAAGCTGAAGATACCGTTTTCGCCGGTATCGATGTAGACTTTTTTAAGCGTTCCCTCGCGTTTTTCCCAAGGACCTTTCTTCATGGTCCGCTCTAACTTATCCTTCAGTTTTATACCTTTTTCGGGCTTGCAATCATACAACTGAATCGGCGCGCCTCTTTTCTTAATTTCGCCGTATTCGATTTTTTTCCAGGCAATAGCTGCCGTTGGTTTAATTTCTTTGGTAATCGGCGCATCCGGCGTACGGGCCATCAGCCAGAGCAGCAGCGTATGAGAACCGGCAATCGCTGATTTACTAAGCAGCATACGCGAGGGCTTCTCCTCGCTGTGCGTATAGGGTATATTCAGACCCATGCCGCCGGTACCGCTGGTACCGATTTTTACATAAACCTTGGTTTCTGAGCGCTTCATACCCTCATAGAGTATCTGAATGTGCCGGATCAGTTGCGGCGTATATTGGGTGATTAATAATTTTTCAATTGAACCGTAAGCATCGCCGGCTTCTTTTCCTTCTTTCAAAAGTTCCAGCGATTTTCTTACTTCGATTGAACTGGTAAAAATATCCTGATAAGCCAGGGCAGTTGCCGAATTAACACAATCCACGACAATATCCGGTTTGTGTTTATCAATGACTTTGAAAAGAAAAGAATTCTGCAGAATATCCTCAGTCAGGTCGGCCAAAACATCTTCAATCAAAACGGCCCGGTTCTTTTCATTTTCAATAATTTCATTGCGACTCAAATCTTTGATCGAAGATCGCACAAACATGTTACCCCATTCCGGTACCAGTTTCGCATTGGTTATTTTCTTTAAAATGTCCACAGCTTCCTCTGCCTGCCACTTTTCAAGCGAAAGAATGATCATTTCCTCAACATCGAATTCAATCAATTTTTTGCAAACAGCCATACCGACCAGTCCCCAACCGCCGAGGACCAGAACTTTGCTTCCTTTAATATCCATTTTTTAATTCCTCTTTGAGACGTTTAAGTTCTGTTTTAGTTAAATATTTCCACTCCCCGTTTTTTAATCCGCCCAGGGTTAGGTTTGCGAAGGAGATGCGTTCCAATTCTTCAACAGTATAATCAAATAGCGCAAACATTTTTCTGATTTGGCGGTTGCGCCCTTCATTTAGCTCAATCTCAAGATAACTGCGGTTATCGATGCGGCGCAGTTCGGTTATTTTACAGGGCAATGTCATTTTGTCTTCAAGCATTACACCTTTTTGCAGCTTGTGCAGGTCAATGGGACGGATGACTTTATCCAGAAACACCCGGTAAACCTTGCGCACTTTGAAGTTGGGATGCAGCAACTGGTTGGTCAACTCACCATCATTGGTTAAAAGCAGGAGTCCGGTTGTTTCATAGTCCAGCCGTCCTACTGGATAAATGCGTTCCGGGATGGCTATTAAATCCATAACAGTATCGCGGTTAAATTCATCACTGGCTGTGGTTACATAGCCCTGTGGTTTGTTTAGCAGCACATAAATGGTCTGCTTATTGATCTCCACCTCTTTTCCTTTAAAGGAAACAGTATCATTTTCCTCGTCGATAACAAGGCCCAGTCTTTTTACCGTTTTGCCATTGACTTTGATATAGCCTGCTTTAATGTATTCGTCACTTTTTCTGCGCGAGGCAACGCCGGCGTGCGCCAGATATTTATTCAGCCGCATCATGATTTTTCCTGATTCTCTTCATTGTCCGCTTTCGCCTGTATATTTTCTTTCTGTTCATCCGCTTCATCTTTTTGTTCTGATTTACTTTCAGTCTCATCTTCCTTGCTTTTATCCGAGCTGTCTTCATTGACCTTTATCATGCTGGTTAGTCCAAGCTCTTCCGGAAAAAGTTGCTGCAGACTCACCTGGTCGAGGTTTTCCAGAAATTGCTCATCACTTTTCAGAAGTTCGTCAATTTCCTTTAATTTTGGTAAATCGTCCAGATTTTTTATACCAAAGATTTCGAGAAAAAATTTAGTTGTTCCGTAAAGCAGCGGATTACCCGGCGCCTTCTGCCGTCCACTTACCGTAATCAGGTTACGTTCGATGAGTGTCCGGATCACATGGTCGGCGCTGACGCCGCGAATACTCTCAATTTCCTGTTTGGTTATCGGCTGCTTATAGGCGATAATGGCCAGCGTTTCCAGTGCCCGGTGCGTTAACCGCTGACTGCTTCGGCTGCTGTATAATTTAGTGATCCACCCGGCATATGCTTCGCGGGTTACGACCTGAAAACCATCGGCAACTTCGATAATCTGCAAAGCCGAGTCCGATTTTTCATATCGTTTATTAATTTTTGTAATTGCGTTTTTTACGGTCGTCACCGAATCCAGATCCAGCAATTCTTTGATTTTTTTGGCGGGCAGCGGGGTATCGCTGGCAAAAATTAACGCTTCAACGATTTGATCCAAATTATCCATTATTGTTGATTGTAATCCTTATGCTGCTTTTTTTAATTTGATTCGAATGTCATCGAATACTTTCGATTGTTTTACCACGATTTTATTCGATTTAACCAGATCAAGCAGGGCGATAAAAGAAACGATGAGCACTATCTTTTCTTTAAAATCCTGCATCAGTTCCTGAAAAAGCACTATTTTTTTTGCCCTCAGGCGCTGCAGGATAAACTCCATCTGCTGCTCAACAGTGACGTCGATTTTTCTGACCTCGTGGTAGGTGACTTTGGGCATATTTTTGATTGCCCGCCTGAAAGCGATGATCAGGTCGAACAGGGTTACCTTATCCAGATATTCTTCATCGGATATTTCTTCTTTTTTATTGATAAAATCGAAATAACTGCGCGCATAGAGCTTGCGCCGATTTTCTTCGAGCTCTTCCAGTTCGTAGGAAGCTTCTTTGAAACGCTTGTATTCGATCAGCCGTTCAACGAGTTCGGTTCGCGGATCTTCGATTTCATCCTCATCCACGCCAACGGGTTTCGGCAAAAGCATGCGCGCCTTGATGTGCATCAGAATGGCAACCATTTCGATAAAATCGCCGGCAATATCCAAATCCAGAATTTTCATCACTTCGATGTACTCCATGAACTGGCTGGCGATTTTTGAAATGGGGATATCATAGATATCAACTTCATTTTTCCGGATCAGAAAAAGAAGCAGATCGAAAGGTCCCTCAAAAATATCTAATTTTACGCGATATCGCATCGGGCAATCATCCCATTTTCATGGCTTTATGAACATCGTCCATCGTTTCAGAGGCGATTTTATCGGCCTTTACAATACCGTTATTGATAATTTCTCTCACTTCCTCGGGATGCTGTTCATAATAATTTCGTTTTTCGCGTATCGGTGCAAAAAATTCGGCGATTTTTGCCGCGCAGTTATTTTTGCAATCGACACAACCCAGGGCGCCGCTTTTGCAATCCTCGCGAATCTGCGGAACCTCGTCCGGATTAAACTTCTGATGATAGGTGAAAACATTGCAGATTTCGGGATGCCCCGGATCATTACGGCGCACCTTTTGCGGATCGGTGACCGCGGTGCGTACTTTCTTCTGAATCTCTTCGGGACTATCGGACATCAGGATATAATTATTGTTCGATTTTCCCATTTTGCGCCCATCCAGTCCCGGCAGGCGCGAGAAAATAGTTAATTTGGTTTCCGGTTCCGGGAAGACCAAACCGTAGGTCATGTTAAACTTGCGGGCAATTTCCCTGGTAATTTCAACATGCGGCGCCTGGTCTTCGCCCACCGGCACTACACTGGCTTTGTAAATTAAAATATCCGCCGCCTGCAGAACCGGATAGCCCAGGTGTCCGTAAAGCATGGTATCGGTATTAAGATCGCGCACCTGTTCCTTCAGTGTCGGATTCCGTTCCAGTCTTTCTTTGGTGATCAGCATGGAAAACAACAAATGCAGTTCCGCATGCTGTTTGATTTTTGACTGAATAAAAATTGGATTTTCCGGATCGATACCGGCGCTGAGCCAGTCGATAACCATTTCACCGGTGAGTTCTTCAACCTCGAAGGAAGCTTTGGGATTGGTTGTAAGTGCATGCCAGTCGGCAACAAAATAAAAACAGTCGTATTCCTTTTGCAACTCTACCCAGTTTTCCAGCGCACCGGCGTAATTGCCAAGGTGTAATTTTCCGGTAGGCCTCATGCCGCTCAAAATCCTTTTTCTACGCATTGTCACTCCTAAAAAATATATCGTTTTTCTTTTATTGCTTTTTTATTCAACCGGCATTAAAGGATAAATGTCTGCTGCCGGATGATCGTAAATTTGCAACACAAAATTAATCTGCTAAATCAGCAAAATCTGAATTTACAAAAACTGCCCTGTTCTATCAAAAAAAAGGACACGCGTACCGGCTAATTAATAAACAGATAGGGCTTCCAGGCTTGCGGCGGATTGCCGATCACCGTTTGCAGGAAGAAAATATGGCTGGGCTTTCTGGGTTGACGCTGCAGCTTCATGCCCGATTCATCCGGCGTGCGGTTTCCCTTCTTTGTATTGCATTTAATGCAGGCACATACAAGATTCTCCCAGGAATCTTCACCGCCGTAACTTTTTGGCACCACGTGATCGATCGTCATCGGGCGATTATTTCTGCCGCAGTACTGACAGGTATGGTTGTCCCGTTTATGGATATTTTTGCGGTTTAACACTACTTTACGGAACGGTTTGTGAATGTAAATATTCAAACGAATGATGCTGGGCATAGGCATGGTCACCGAAACCGAATGCACCTGCACTTCTTCCCTTGCCACCAATTGCACCTTTTTCAGGAAAAGCAAAATAATGGCACGTTTGGCCGAACAAACCGCAAACGGTTCATAATTCTGATTAAGTACCAGTACTTTACGATTCAGCATCATTTTTAACTACTTAATTTATAATAACTTAAAAATCAAAAATTAAACGGCTATTTTTTTATCTTTTAAAAAAAGTTTTAATTTCAACGAAATCCGCCTGTAATTGTTCGCTGAAATCCGCATCATCTTTATTTAACGAATTAATCCCTACCATACCACGGGCATGCAGCAGTTTTCCATTACCCAGACAAAAGCCAACATGGGTGATTCGGTCACCCTTTTCCGCGAAAAACATCAGATCGCCCGGTTGCCCCCGCAGCGGATCCTTTGTAACCATTTTACCTGTCTCGTGCTGCATCCAGGCATCCCGCGGTAAATTGATGGCGAACATTTTATGGATCAGTTGAACGAATCCGGAACAATCCATGCCTTTCGGTGTTTTGCCGCCCCAGAAATAGGGCCGGCCCATAAATCGCAAGGCAAATTCAACGATATTCCGGCGGCTCAATGCCGGCATCGGTTGGCAATGCTTTTCTTCTATCCATCCTTCGGCGCCATCCGGAAATTGTGTTTTCAGCCAGCCGGCATTCTGTCTGGTTACCGGGAAACGGATACCGGCAAATCCATCGCGCTTTGTACGGCTGTCTATAGTTTTATTCTCGTAAAAATCGCCTTCGGGCGCTGTGATCAGTCGTGTATCGTCCCGGCTGATATCTGCCGTATCCGCAACCTGATAGCGATTGATCCAGCCCCCATAGCCATCTTCCGTTATAATTTGTATAAAATCATTCTGACGGGAACGGTATTGCAGCTTTTCCCAGAGCACGGCCTGGGTGTCAATTTCCGAATGAAAAGTCGGCTCGCGATAAATATTCGCACAACTCACGTTAACAAAAAGCGGCATTCCTTTTGTTCCCTGTCCTTAAAATTTCAAAAGTGAAATATAATACAATAATGCAAATAATTCTACACTGATTAATCCGCAACGATGGGATTAATGAAAAAACTATTTTATATATTCCGCTATTTAACTATATTTGTCTAAGAACAGATGCAAAAAGCCGTTGGCTCTTCACCGGTCCAAAGCATAGCCATTCAATCTACAAAAAAGGAGGGGATATGCGCAGTTTTTTCATTTTAATCATTTCTTTTTTGGTGACAACAGTCTGCGCCGAGCCGGCAAAAGTCAGATTTCTGATCGGCGAAGCCCAGGTTAAGGCATCTGCACAGACTGCTGACTGGAAAACTTTAAAATTATACGACACCGTCAACGATAATGATGTGGTGCGCACCGGCGCCAATTCCCTCTGCGAAATCGAACTATCCGACGGATCGGTGGTCAAATTACTCGACAATTCAGTAATGGAAATTCGCAATCTGGAGCCTGAAGATGAAAAAGGCGTCGATCTTTTCGCCGGACTGGGCAAATTCTATTTTCAGGTTAAAAAATTATTACGCAAGAAATTTCAGGTGAGCACGCCCGTAGCCGTTGCCGCCATCCGCGGGACCGAATTTATGATAATCAACGATGCCGATGAGAGCAGACTCCTGGTTAACGAAGGGAAACTTGATTTCAGCGATGTCGCGGGCAATTATGTTTTACTGCTTAACGGAAATCAGAAATCCAGCCTGAGATCGGGTCAGCCGCCGACCGAACCCGAGCCGCTTTCCAATGATGAAAAAGAGGCCTTCCGCAGAATCAGAGAGCGTTCCGGGAAAAGGATAGAGGAGCAACCGAAGGAGCAACCGGACAGAACGCCGCCGCCGGATAAACCGGTTCCCGCTCCCGATGGCGGCGAAGAACCCGAGGATGATGAGAAGAAAACCGACAGCGGTATCCGAACGGGAGTTTCGATTGGCGCCGTAACCATTGACGATGAATTGTATAACCAGATTGGTCTGCGTCCGGAATTTTCCATCGGGAAATTGGGCGTAGCCCTTGATTTAACGATATATATCGACAAAGAAGGTAATATCCGGAAAGAAAACTGGGATTCTTTCCGTGATGTTTTCGAGAAAATTTATTATGTCCGCTGGGGCTTGCGCGGCGATCCATTCTATATCAAAGTCGGCGCCATCGATAATTATCGTCTCGGATTTGGCATCTTAATGAACAGGTACTACAATACCATCGAATATCCCAACGTCATCCGCACCGGTATGGAAGTGGGATTCCAGGCCGGTAAATACGGATTTGACGGTATGCTGAACGATTTCAGCGAACTGACCAACGGCGGCGGAGTAACGGCCGGCCGGTTCTCCTATAAGCTGCTGGGCAAACTGGAACTCGGCGCCAGCGTGGCATTTGACCGCAATCAGTATAAAGGATTAAAAGACCGGGATAATGACGGCGTACCCGATTATATCGATAAATTTCCCGATGATAAGAATCGTCAGGTTGATACGGACAACGACGGATTTTCCGATGCGGACGATTATGACCGTGACGGCGACGGTTTCACCGATAATGCCGATCTTTTGATCAGAAACGGTCTGGATCCCGAGGAATACATCAATGATGATGATTACCTGGCCGATCAGGATCAATGGGAAAAGGATAACCTGGATCATCCGTTCAATACGGATACGGTATCAAATAAAACGCAACTGGCCCTTGCCCTGGATATTTCTTATCCGATATTAAATTTTGATTACCTGAAACTGATCGCTTATTCCCAATATGCCAAATATCCGTATAACGGCGCCTGGGGTGTTACGGCGCCGGGTCTTTTTGCCAAATTTGCCTTCATTAATGCTTACGCGGAATACCGCGTGTTTGGCAAGCGCTTTATCCCCGAATATTTCAGTTCTACTTATGAGCTGGAACGGGCTTCGTTTGTCACCACATCCGTCAATGACAGTGTTAAGCAGATCGTTCCCCGAACCAAGCGGCAATCGATGCAGAATATCACGGAGCAGCTCAAGGGTTATGTAATCGGAGCGGACTTCAATATTTTTAATTACCTGATTTTCGGTGCGGAATACCAGAATATGTCCCGGGGCTCGATCCGCCTGCGCACGCTGCGCTCTACCCTGGATCTGAATACCGATTTTATTCCAAAAATTAATCGGGCCGGCGCTTATTATCTGCAGAACAATGCCCGTGATATTTTCAAGCGAACCGAGGGTACGGTGCTGGGTTACCGCCTCGAATATGAGATTTCATCCGGTGCCGCATTATTGCTCGATTACCGCCAGACTTTCCGTGATCTGAACGGCGACGGTAAAATATCCGGCAGCGATGAAACCATAAAAACAACTAATATTCAGACAGTAATCAGATTCTAATTTGAGTATAACTTCGTAACCAATAACTGATATATCCGGTATCGTTTCAACAATTGCGACGATACCGGATAATTTTAAACAGGAAATAATTTTTTATGCATAAATTAGTTGCCAACAGGGAAGCAGTCATTCTGGATATGGATGGGGTACTGGTCGATACGGAACCGATTCATGTCCGATCTTTTGAGGTATTTCTCAAAAAACTGAGTGTTGATTATAATATGGATGATCTGCATGCCTTAGTCGGACACTCTATTGATGAGAACATCATAACCATCAACCAGAAATATTTAAAGGAAGCGCCGCTCCCCGTTGCCGAGGGTGTGCGGCGCCGCAATAATAGTTACATGGACATACTGAGGCAGGAACCTATTATTCCCCTGCCCGGCATCGTCGATCTGGTTGATTTTTGCGGTCATTATGATCTGAAACTGGCCCTGGCAACTTCATCCACGATGGCAGAGGTGGATATCATTCTCGATCAGTTGCAGGATCGTGACGGAAATAAAATTGAACTGCGTTCCTGCTTTCAGTCGATCGTCAGCGGTGATTTGGTGGCCCGAAAAAAACCCGCACCCGATATTTATCTGAAAACCCTGGAAAATCTAAACGTAGCCCCGGACAAAACGCTAACCATCGAAGATTCAAAATCCGGTGTAGCAAGCGCAAAAACGGCGGGCATTACAGTAATTGGTTTGCCGAATCAATATCACGATGCCGACGCACTCAGACAGGCGGATGCTCTGGTCGATTCTGTCGAAGACGTGGTGCAGTGGTTTGTTCAACTTAAAACATAGATTTTTACTTGCGAAATCTGAGCGTGTATCTCTGACTTTGCCAGCGCCAAATCCCCCTC
>CAYXRA010000100.1:0-16052 GCA_964467525.1 uncultured Calditrichaceae bacterium | reverse complement strand
AAGGCTTAACCGGACAATTCCGTTTTAATGAAGAACGGAACAGTTATATTGCCGAGGCCATTCCCGTCGTACCCTACCGCGATGATAATTTTTATAATCCCTATCCCATATTCACCGTTGAAGCGCGTGATGCGGAAAGCGGCGCTGTGCTGATAACCACCCGGGCAGTGGCGCCAACGTCTACCGAAATGGGTTGTCGTAATTGTCACGAGGGTGGCTGGCGGGTCAATGATGTGGCCGGCATCGATGATGAAACATCAACCAATATTCTGGCCGTACACGATCGCATTAACGGCACCGATCTGCTCGATAAAGCCCGGTCAGGTAAACCACAACTCTGTCAGAGCTGCCATGAAGATGTGGCCCTTGGCGCCGAAGGCGAACCGGAAGTATTAAACTTTTCAGCGGCCATGCACGGCTGGCATGCCAATTATATGCCATACAATGACGCACGGGCCTGTGTTTTGTGTCATCCGGCTTCCGATCGCGGCAATACACGCTGCAGCAGGGGCTTTCACAATTCAGTCGGTTTGCGCTGCACCGATTGTCACGGAACCATGCAGGAACACGGACTGGCATTGCTGAAAGGGCAAAGTGAAAAGCCCGCAGCCGCTGTTTTGATGGCCAACCTGGAAACGACTTCCGTGGAAAGCAAGGTAGCAGTTAATCCGAGGTTGCCCTGGGTTAAACAACCAGACTGCTTAACCTGTCACGAAGATTTTGAAAAACCGGCGGAAAATCCCAGCGCCTATAATGTCTGGAATGATGAGTTTTCCGAATTATATCGCATACGAACGGGTTATGCCGGCGTTCGCTGTCAGGCTTGTCACGGATCGACCCATGCCCTGTATCCGGCTGAAAATCCGTTTAATAAGCATCGTGATAACATGCAGCCGATGCAGTACAGCGGCATGCCCTATCCAATCGGTTCCAATTTTTCCTGTTTCGTCTGTCATAAAAAGAAGATGGAATTTTCCATCCATCATGAAAATATGGAACGCATGTTCCGCAACGTGGCTTCCGTTGAATAGGATGATAGTTATAGTTGTTGTGTTGTTTCGATTTTTGAAAAGCAATCATGATAGATTCTTACTTGCGAAATCTGAGCGTGTATCTCTGACTTTGCCAACGCCAAATCCCTCTCCCCTGTATCCCCTCCCCCGCTCGCGGGGGAGGGGAAGTAAGGGGTGGGGGGGAAGAGATTTTTTAGCAGTTTTATCCCGCTCGGGCGGGACAAATATTTTTGGCTAGATTTAATGGAGGATTAAATTCAGGATAAACTCTATCTGAATCCGAATTTAAGGATTATTTTCGGAATAACTTTAATAGCTGTTTTGGGCGTGGCCAGCATTACCCCGGCATTTCCTAAAATAATCGACAGCTTTCAAATATCCGCCCGGTCGGTTGGCTTGCTGATTACCGTATTTACATTACCCGGTGTCATTTTGACGCCGGTTTTGGGCGTGCTGGCCGACCGTTTCGGGAGAAAAAAAATATTGATCCCATCACTGCTGTTATTTGCCTTTGCCGGGGCGGCCTGCGGATTTGCCCCCGATTTTAATACACTGCTCATCCTGCGCATCTTTCAGGGTGTCGGCAGCGCGGCGCTGGGTTCCATCAATGTTACCCTGATCGGCGATCTGTTCAAGGATCGCGACCGGGCTGCGGCGATGGGATATAATGCCAGCGTGTTAAGTGTCGGAACGGCCAGTTATCCGGCCATCGGCGGCGCCCTGGCATTACTGGGTTGGCGCTATCCCTTTTTTATACCCATAATTGCCCTGCCCCTGGCAATTTTCGTTATGTTGTTTCTGCAGAACCCCGAACCGCAAAATACACAGGGTCTGCGGGAGTACCTGGGCAACACCCTGCGCTATATTTCAAAGCGGGAAGTGATCATGCTGTTTATTATCAGCATTGTGACTTTCGTTATTCTATATGGCAGTTATCTGACCTATTTCCCGATCCTGATATCCGGACGCTTTCAGGGCAATACACTGGTCATCGGACTGCTGATGTCCTGCGGTTCAATTTCCACGGCAATAACTTCGGCAAATCTCGGACGACTGAACGAATATTATTCGCCACGATTTTTAATCAGCAGCGGATTTGTTTTATATATCATTGCAATGATGCTAATTCCGTTTATTCCAGGGATATGGTATATGCTGGTTCCGATAATTGTCTTTGGCATTGCCCAGGGATTCAATATTCCATCCGTGCAAACGCTGCTTGCAGGCATGGCCCCCATCGAACACCGGGCTGCTTTTATGTCCGTAAACGGCATGGTGCTCAGGCTTGGTCAAACCCTCGGCCCGATTTTGATCGGATTATTTTACGCCTTTGGCGGAATCGACTGGGCCTATTACAGCGGCGCTTTACTGGCTCTGCTCATGCTGATAACCATATTTATCTATTTAAATCCTGCCGGGTCCGTTAACAAAAATTAAAATCTGTCATTTTATTAATTCTTTATTATTAGTTCCGACCATCCTGCCACTGGAATTTATTGATCTTTATATCGGTTCAATACCAAAAGTGGACAAATTAAGGAGGATAACCTGTGAAAAATTCTAAATTGATACCAACGGCTATTATTGTAGTTTTTGCGGTATGGGCGGTTATTGTGGTCGCCCGTTCTTCGGGAAAGATAGACGCGACAACATTAAGCGACACGCCCGGCTGCACTTGCCACAACAGTCAGGCTTCTTCGAATGTTACCGTAACCATTACCGGGCCCGATACGCTTGAAGTAAATGAGGAAGGCAGTTACTCGGTTTCGATCAGCGGCGGTCCCGCACAGGGCGCGGGGGTTAATATCGCAGGTTCAGACGGCGAACTCACGGCGGTCTCTTCTACACTTAGAAAAGAAAACGGCGAACTGACCCATCAGAGCCCGGTTTCTTTTTCAGGCGATGCGGTGCAGTTTGATTTCAATTTCACCGCACCTTCGGAAACAAGCCAGATAACCCTGGCGGCAGCCGGCAACAGTGTAAATCTAAACGGTACAAACAGCGGTGATGAATGGAATCATGCGCCGGATAAAATTGTAACGATCGCCAGCCCCACCTCAACCATTGACGAAGAAATTGCCAGTATTGGTAGTTTTGTTCTGAGCCAAAACTACCCGAATCCGTTCAATCCGGAAACGACCATTCGTTATAATTTGCCAGAGGCCGCCGAACTTCAACTAAGTGTTTATAATATGCTCGGACAGAAGGTGGCAACAATAACTGAAGGATTTAAAAGCAGCGGACAGCATTCGGTTGTCTTCGACGGCAGCGACCTGGAAAGCGGCACCTATATTTATCGACTGACCTATGACGGGAAGAGTGAGTCTAAGCGGATGCAGCTCCTGAAATAATAAATACGGTCTGAGTGTTTTTGCACTGAAACGTTGAAATAAAGCTTCCGCTCTCATCTTTATCGGAGTCGGGTTCGCTGTCGGAATCGGTATCGGTCAAAGATGTATCGACCCCGATACCGATCCCGACTCCGATGGCCGACCTGTAATGTTTTACAATACTTTTTTAAATTAGGCACAATCCTCATGAAGTGCTTATTAATGATTTGATTTTTATTTTTGGCACGCCTACCTTTGCATTTTAATTAAGCGATCATAGTGAATTTGAAAAACCGGGATAAGTTTTTGTATGCGTTTGATAGAACAGGTAAAAGATAACTTAAAATTCCTTTTCAACCGCTGGTCGGATGAAGAAGCAGTCAAAATTGAACCCCTGCCCGCCCATGGATCAGATCGGCAGTATTTCAGAATTTTCGGTAAAACCCGTACTGCCATCGGGGTTTATAATCCGGATTATAAAGAGAATATTGCTTTTCTAACCTTTTCCAAGCATTTCAGGCAAACAGGTTTGAATGTACCGGAAATCTACGATCAGGAATTGGATAAGAAGATTTATCTTGAGCAGGATCTGGGCGATGTTACGCTTTTTTCTTTTTTGACAGAAGAACGTCAGAGGTCCGGGTTTTCAGAACCGATCATCGATATGTATCGAAAAGTCATCGAGACTCTGCCACGGTTTCAGGTTGTGGCCAATGAAGGGCTGGACTACAGTGTCTGCTACCCCCGCGCCAGTTTCGACCGTCAGTCGATGATGTGGGATTTAAATTACTTTAAATATTATTTTTTAAAGTTAGCAAAGATTCCCTTTGACGAACAACGGCTTGAAGACGACTTTCAGGCATTTGTCGATTATCTGTTATCCGTAGAACGTGATTATTTTTTATACCGTGATTTCCAATCCAGAAATGTAATGATTGTCAATAACGAGCCTTATTTTATTGATTATCAGGGCGGACGCAAAGGGGCCTTGCAGTATGATGTCGCTTCGCTGCTGTATGATGCCAAAGCGGATATCCCCAATGAAGCACGCCAGAAACTGCTCGATCACTATATCGAAGCGTTGAATGAGCATATAAAGGTGGATAAAGCCCGCTTCGTTCAATATTATTATGGCTATGTTTTGATAAGAATCATGCAGGCCATGGGCGCTTATGGTTTTCGCGGATTTTACGAGCGCAAACAGCATTTTCTGAAAAGCGTGCCCTATGCGATACAAAATCTGGAATGGATTGTAAATAATACAGAATTGCCGGTTGATTTGCCCGCCCTTAACCAGGCCTGGAACGGACTGGTGCGCTCCAGTTTTCTCCGCCAGCTGGGTAACGTAAAACTGCGATTAACTGTGCGCATCCAGAGTTTTTCCTATAAACGGGGTATCCCCCTCGATGAAAAGGGGCACGGCGGCGGTTTTGTGTTCGACTGCCGGTCACTGCCCAATCCCGGACGCTATGAGGAATACCGCGATGTTACGGGCAATGATCCGGAAGTAATTACGTTTCTGGAAAAGGAAAACGCCGTCGATCAGTTTCTGAAGCATGTAAAGGAATTGATTGATCAGACGGTGAAAAATTACCAGGAGCGTAATTTTACCGACTTGATGATTGCATTCGGCTGCACCGGCGGACAGCATCGCTCGGTTTACTGTACCAATCAGATTGCTGAATATCTGAAACAGAAATATCAGGTTGATGTGCAGGTTCGCCACCGCGAGCGGGAGCTGCGTTAATTTTATAGTCTGGCAAACACCAACAAGGGCGCTGTTATAATAATTTATCAAGCATTAAATTAGAAATTACAGATCTGTCGCGCATATTCTTATCACTGAATTTTCTATTTTTTTACGATCTTTGCGGCTTTGCGCGCATTTTATCATTATAATTAATATTCGAATCCGATTTCATCCGTGATTGGAATGGAGTGCATCCCATACAGCGGTATTTCCTTTTTGTCTCTTCGTGATTCTTCCATTGCTGCACGAATTTTATATTGCATAGAGGTTACTTAAATCTTCGTTCAATCTAAAGCTGTGATTGATTTCAGGCGATATCATAAATTTTTTATAATAGAATATTGGCGGATAATTAACAATAAATCAAACATTTAGTTAAGTAAGTCCCATGTATATTTGTAAAATAAAATATACTATATGTAAAATAAACTTGACATAATAATTTTTTTTATTTATGTTGTAAACAACACTTTACAAAATGTAAAGCACTGTGTTCAACAATACAGGGAGTGACCACCATGCAGCTTGGCAACCATTTGCGGCGCTGTCGCTTTGATAAAGATGAAATGTCACAGGAGGCGCTGGCGCAGGCCGTCGGTGTTACACGACAAACAATTATTTCCATAGAAAAACGGCGCTTTATGCCCTCCACGCTGCTGGCAATCAAACTTGCCAGATATTTTAACAAATCCGTGGAAGAGATTTTCTTTATCGAAGCGGATAATGGCGAAGCATAAACTTTTTTGAAAGGAGTTTAAAATGACTGAATCAATCATTAAAATCGTCCTGGCTGGAATCATTATTGTTGCAGCGCTGTTATTTTTTATTATACCCAAAACCAGATTGGGGCAGCGTTTAAAGATGAGTGAGCCGTTGTTTATCGCTGTCAATGTTACGGGCATCATCTGTGCACTAGGGGGGCTGCTGATTACCTTCCTTTATCCGGGATTGATCATTGAATATCATTTATGGGAATTGATCATCCTGCCCTTTGCCCTGATTCAGGTTTATATTCTGCTAATACAGAAAGTGGATAAATCAAGGGATATTTTTGATGAAAAGCAGGCCTTCAATTTGAACACGGCCGCGGCAGTAACCTGGGCGCTGTCGATTCCGGTGATGGCTATCCTGTTTATGCTTTATATGGACGGGATACTCGCCGGTCTGCTGTGGTTTCCGTTTTATTTATTCACCGGTCTGCTGATTTACAGCGCCGGCAGCCTTTACTATTTTAAGCAGGCCTGAGATAAACTGCACAATAAAAGTATATTGAGGCGAATCATCAAAATTTGATTTTCAGCTCATTAATAATTATGTTATGTGTACACTTACAACACATAGCACAGGATATATTATGAATATAACTTTATCTGCTGATAAAAAATTAATACAAAAAGTGCGGGCTTATGCCCGGAAGCGTAACACCTCATTAAATAATCTGATTAGAGAATATCTGCAGAAACTTGCCAGTGATTCGGATTTAAATGCAATCGCTGATGAATTTGAGCATAACGCCCGCTCTTTTGGAGGCCGTTCTGAAAATGGGTTCAGGTTCGACCGTGAAGAAATCTATGACAGGGAATTAAAAAATGGATAAGGTATTTGTTGATACAAATATCATAATTTATGCCAACGATAAAAGGGATCCTGAAAAACAACAAAAAGCAATCGTTTTAATCAAGCAATTAATTAAAACCGGAACTGGAGTGATTTCAACCCAGGTATTACAGGAATACGCGTTTGTGGCGATCAAAAAGTTAAAGCAATCTCCCGATGTAGTTATAAGACAAATAAAGTTGTTGGAGGCCTTAGAAGTTATAAATCAGACTTCAGATCAAATCAGCAGAGCCGTTGAAATCATGCATGCTTACAAAATTAGTTTTTGGGATGCCTGTATTGTCAGCAATGCGGAAAATGCCAATTGCTCGAAAATTTACTCGGAAGAGCTGAATACCGGACAATTCTATTCCGGCATTCAAATTATAAATCCGTTTGAGACATAGACACATGAACTCGTTTTCTGAATTACCCGACGCAAACCGGCTATGAAAATAGTCATATCAACCGGGTAGCTGTAGCGTCACATCTTTTACAGGATTACGTTTAGTTCAAATAATTACTGTATCACAAAAGTTATCATTAGCTTTCATTAATCCAGCGGGACAAAATCTCGATAATCTTCTGCGCCTGATCGGCTGAAGAAATGTTGAATTTGGAATGGGGATAATAAACGCCGCTTCGTTTCTGATAACGGCCAATGCGAAACTTAACCGGTCCGTATTCACCGCTGCTTTTATTTAAATCCTGGTACCTGAACATCACGGTCGCCCAGGCCCCTTTGGTCAAAACTTCCTTATCCAGTTCTTTTACGGTTTCCTGGCCGTTTTCATCGGTCCAGCTAATGGTGATTTCGTCAACAGTTGCAGCCATACGTAATTCCTTTGCTTTTATAATTTAAATTAATAATCTGAAATATGATCTGAGTCCTGAAATGAGCAATACAAAAGATCGGCGCCGCCACAATTTACGGCGCCAATTTAATCATGTAGTCATTCAAAAATTTATTAATTCTCATTAATTTACTTTGTAATATTCGAGCGCTTTCGGCAACAGTTTTTTCAAATTATTTATTCTCGATTGATCGGATGGATGTGTGCTCAAAAATTCGGGCGGTACCGCGCCCCCTTTCATATCAGCCATCCGTTGCCAGAAATCCACCGCTTCCCGCGGATTGTAACCGGCCATGGCCATAAAAATCAATCCCAGATGATCGGCTTCCGATTCATGCTTGCGGCTGTAAGGCAGAAGCATACCAACCTGCGCGCCCAGTCCGAATGCAGCCATATACAGATTTTGCGTCTCCTGCGGTTTTTTTTCGACGGCCTTGCTCAGCGCCATCCCGCCCATCTGCACCAGCAGTCCCTGACTCATGCGCTCATTACCATGATTGGCTATGGCATGGGCGATTTCATGTCCCATCACTACCGCCAGTCCCGTTTCATCTTTGGTGATCGGCAAAATTCCGGTGTAAAACACAACCTTGCCGCCGGGCATGCACCAGGCATTTACCGCCTCGTCTTCCACAAGGTTAAAATCCCATTCGTAACCTTTGAGCTGTCCGGACATATTTTTCTCAGCAAAATAGCGTTCTACGGCCTGTTGTATGTTTTTACCAACCTGCTTAACCAGCCGTGCTTCTTTTGTTCCGGTAATTACCTTATGATTTTGTAAAAACTTGTCATACTGCTGAAAGCTCATGGCGTTAATTTCTGAAGAGGAAATTAAATTGAGCTGCTGCCGGCCAGTGATCGGTACAGTGGTGCAGGTAATGATGAAGGCTAAAATAATCAAAAGTAATACGACTTTGGTTTTCATTTTTACCTCCGGATAAGGATTTGCTTTTTATTTCAGGTTAATTGGTCAGGCTTTGTCATAATGTGTCCGCAGAATTACAGACACATTGATCTTGATTTATTGTTCTCATAAAACCCAACATCTGCGATATAAAATTTATTCAAATTTAATAATATTATTTTCCCGGTTCGCATCCGGGATGTGTTTATGACCCAGCTCAAGCTGAATAATTTTTTCGGCGGCGGGCAGTTTAATTGTGAATCCCCGGGAGTTGGTTTTCCATACCTCAGTACCATAATGCAGGGAATCAACATGGTCTGTGTAATACACTTTGAGATGAACCGGCACCGGCAGATTACCCACTTTTTCTATAATGACCTGTTTTTCCGGGCCAAAATCAATTACATCCTTAATGGCCAGATCGGGATAGCCATGTTCAAAAAACCAGGGCTTCCAGAACCAGTTGAGGTTTTTTCCTGTTACCTCATTAAACGTAAAAAAGAAGTCGTAGGGAATGGGATGTTTTTCCTGCCAGCGATGGATATACGCTTTTAATGATTTCACAAACAAGGTTTCGCCAAGCATATCTTTTAAAAGCTGATAGGCGATCGCGGAGCGGTTGTAAGCGGCAATCCGGTAAGCCGGACGGTAGGCGTTGCTGCCGTATAAAATGGACGGGATCATCATCGGCATTTCGTATTCGGTTCCGGCATATTTGAGATATTCCTCAATAGTTTTTTTGATCGGATCGTAGTCAGGGGCCAGCCGGCTCTGTAATTCGAAGGGCAGCATCACCGCCCAGCCTTCATCCATCCAGGCATATTTGCGTTCGTTGGTACCCGTGTAAAAAGGGAAGTAGGTATGGGCGATTTCATGGGAAGTAAGATGCACGGTTCGGTAATATGCCGGCGTTGAACCGTTGTTCACCATCATCGGGTATTCCATCCCGCCGCCTCCGTTGAATACGGTGATTTCCGGATAGGGAAACGGCACGCCAGGCAATTCTTCCGAAAAAAAGGCAATCGTTTTGCGGCTGATTTCGGCCACTTCGTAAAAATCCTTTGACTCCGTTTTATAAGCGGCGGAAATGAAAACGCCGTCTGATTTGCCGTCCGGCAATTGAAGATAAGTACCGTCCCACAAATAATGATCGCTGGTGGCGAAGGCAAAATCCGGGACTTTTTCCGCACGGAATTTCCAGGTCAGTTTGGGCTGCTGTTTGGTGACGGATTGGTCATCCAGATCTTCTTTTTCAATGATATGAATAATATCAGACGATTTGCGGGCCTTTTGGTAGCGTTTGAGATATTTATTACTGAGCACTTCCCGCGGATTTTGCAGTTCGCCTGTGGCCCAGACAATAAATCCCCGGGGAACGGTAATTTCCACGTCATAGTTGTTGTGATCGTTATAATATTCCTGCATACCCGAATAATAGAACCGGTCCCAGCCGTCGATGTCATCGTAGACGGCAATTTGCGGATACCAGTAGCCGACAAAAAATGAAGTACTGTCATAGCTGCCCATGCGGACGTTTGCATATTTGGAAATGGTAAAGGCCCAGTCAATTTTCATCTGTAATTGCCTTCCCGGTTCAAGGCTTTCCTGCAAATCGATGATCAGGTTCGTGCGCTGACGACTGAAAAGGGGGTCATCTGCTTTCAGATCAAGAATGGAATCATTAACAACAATTTGACTAATTTTTACACCATCATGCAAATCCGCCTCACCGATGGCCCAGTCGCGGACGCCGCCTTGTCTGAAAAAATCCTGGTATAAGCGCAGCACGACCTGGTTAAGTGTATCGGGACTTTGGTTGTGATATACAATCCCGGCAGATCCGTTAACGCTTCTGGTTTCCGGTTTCAGCTCGGCTTTAATCGTATAATCGGCATGATTAATCCAGTAATTTTCTCCCGGTTTACCGTCCCATGAACGGGTGCTGTTTTCATAGGCCTGCCGAATGTTTAGCGGCACATAGAGGGCATTCTCGTTTTCCTGGGCATAATTCGGCAGGGCGGCAAATGTAATTATAAAGAAAATCAGAATAATGTAAGCTTTCAGTTGCATAACGTTTTCCTTAAGCATTTCGTATAATTTGTAATCACATTCAGGCTACCAGAAGGCTTAATATCGGTCCGTAATTTTTCACCGGATATAAAAACAGGGCCACCCCGTAACATATTCCGGAACATAAGCGGCGAATGTTTGTAGTCAGGTGCCGCGGACTGATATTAAATATTTTTGCAAATTTAGAAGAATAAAAACGTTTATACAAAAGATTTATTCCAAACGGGCAATAAATCCCGGAAAGTTGCAGGATGATTTTTTGCAGACCGGATAAAAGTTAATAACTCTGAACGTCAGAACTGAAATCGTCTGAGGCAGAGTTTTAAATCAAAATTCATTAAATCATCTGTCTCCGGTTAATCCTCTTCAAAAAGATCCCGTTGAGGATTGTTGCTTTGCTTTGTCTGATTTTCTGAAATTTTTGGTTCGGGTTGCGGTTTCTCTTTTTCAGGATTGGAATCTTCGGTTTCTTCCGCCTGATCCAGCAGATCGACCAGGGTAATGCGATACTGGCTGAGCCGGTTACCCCGTGATTTCCAGCCCTTAACGTCAACAATATCATTCAGATTGACCGTTTCACTGAGTTTTTCACGGGCACGTCCTTTCAGGTATTCAATCTCGACAAGCGGATTAGGATTGGTGGTGACCACGATCAGCCCGGAGCCTTTGGCGCCGGAAATGAAATTAAAGGATTTGCCCACCCGCTGGGTTTCAATTTTAAATCGTTTAACGTAGAAATTTTTCTTTTTGCCGTCATAATGCACTGCGGCAACGGTTTTGTCCTCATCGAATTTTTCGATGAGCATCAGTTTGTCGATATCATAATGATTACTCAGTTCGAAACTGGTGAGCTCGTATTCACCGTCTTTATAAATTGCCAGAATAAGGTCGCCATTGTCGAATTTGCCCAGATATCTGCCGCGTTCCTCGGTGTTCAGACGCCCGATCGCCGGATCGTACCAGATATCCAGTCCGCCGAGGGTGGAATCGCCCACCTCTTTCTGGGCAACACGGCGAACGGGCCACCTGGTAATAATGTTTCCCTGGGCGCCGCGCCCTTTGATATCGATATCACCGAAGTTAAAATCAAATACTTTTTTCCGCGCCCGGCAGCCCTGACTCAAATGCACGCGGACGATTTCCGATTCGCTGTTGGGATTGGCCGTGAAATAGAGCACCTTCGAACCCTTTGCCCCTTTAGTCAGGTCGTAAGGTTTATCTCTGGTAACCGCCTTAACGGCGAAGCGCTTGGCGTAGCTTCTGCCCGATTTTGCGTCATAGTACATAATGTTATAAATCATGCGCTCATTGCCTTTTTTCCAGACCGCGGCGTGAATGATATCCTTGCCCACGAAAGATTTATCGCTGACTTTGGTAACCAGATATTTCCCGTCGCGCAGAAATACGATAATTTCGTCGAGATCGGAACATTCGCTGATAAACTCATCTTTTTTAAGACCGTATCCCAAAAAGCCGTCCTTACGGTTAACATATAATTTCTGATTGGCTACGGCGACCTGGGATACTTCGATATTATCAAAAGATCTTATTTCCGTTTTGCGTTCGCGGCCCTGACCGTATTTTTTCAGCAGCGCCTGAAAATAGCGGATGGCAAAATCGATTAAATGGGCCAGATCGTGTTTAATCTGCTCCAGCTCATTTTCCATATCGCGCATCAATTCATCAGCCTTAAATGAATTATATTTTGATATGCGCTTAATTTTTAGTTCGGTTAATTTGATGATGTCGTCTTCGGTAACCGCACGCAGTAATTTAGGCTTGAAGGGTTCCAGCCCTTTATCGATGGTTTCGATGACCGATTCCCAGGTTTCACATGCTTCGATATCGCGGTAGATGCGGTTTTCGATAAAGATTTTTTCCAGCGATGAAAAGAACAATTTTTCCAGCAGTTCATCGCGCTTCAGTTCAAGCTCCCACTTCAGAAGACGCAGCGTGTTCTGTGTGGAAAGCTTCAGGATTTCGTTGACACTCAGGAACCTGGGTTTCTCATCAATAATTACACAGGCATTGGGTGAAATGGAAACCTCGCAATCCGTGAAAGCAAAGAGGGCATCAATAGTAACATCCGGTGAAATACCTGCGGGCAGATCAATTTTGATTTCCACATTCTGGGCCGTATTATCGACAATGCGTTTGATTTTGATTTTGTTGTTATCATTGGCTTTAACAATGGAATCGATCATGTTGTTCGTCGTTGTTCCGTAAGGCACGCTGCGGATAACCAGCGTTTTCCGGTCTTCGATATCGATTTTAGCGCGCAGCCTGATTTTACCGCCTTTTTGTCCGCTGTTGTAATTAGTGATATCCAGCAGTCCGCCGTTGGGAAAATCAGGCATGATATTAACGGGATTACCTTTTAGCACATCAATTGATGCTTCACACAGTTCGCAGAAGTTATGGGGCATGATTTTAGTCGCCAGACCAACTGCAATACCTTCGGCGCCCTGAGCTAAAATCAACGGGAATTTCATCGGCAGATGCACCGGTTCGTTTTTGCGTCCGTCATAGGAAAGCTGCCATTCCGTGGTCTGATTATTGAAGGCCACCTCAAGGGCAAACCTGGAGAGCCGGGCCTCAATATATCGCGGTGCAGCGGCCCGGTCGCCTGTGCGGTTATCGCCCCAGTTTCCCTGGGTTTCGATCATTAAATCCTTCTGACCCAGATTGACGATGGCATCGCCTATGGCGGCATCGCCGTGGGGATGGAACTGCATGGTATGTCCGATAATATTGGCTACTTTGTGAAAGCGGCCGTCGTCGATGCGTTTCATGGAATAGAGAATACGGCGCTGCACCGGTTTCAGTCCGTCGTTCAGTGCTGGTACGGCGCGTTCCAGAATGACATAGGAAGCATAGTCCAGAAACCAGTTTTCGTACATCCCGGTTAAATGGATGCTCTCTTTTATGCCTCCATTTTGGGTTGATTCCTGACCGTTGTTATTTTCTGCTGGATATTTATCACTCATTTGATTTACTTCTTTGATTTAATTTCTCTTGGCATTAGTAATTGTTTATCATCCCGTAGAATAAAATCCTGACAGAAGGTTTGTTCGAAAACCTGTTAATTTATTCGTGTCCGTTGGGCTGCTCGATCAAATCCTTTTCTATGCGCAGGTTATCGATAATAAATTCCTGGCGGTCGGTGGTATTTTTGCCCATGTAATAACCGAGTAATTTGGATACGGATGTTTTTTCGTCCAGAAGCAGTGGATCCAGCCGAATATCTTCCCCAATAAAATGACCGAATTCTTCCGGTGATATTTCACCCAATCCTTTGAAACGTGTAATTTCGGCATTTTTCCCAATCTTTCTGAGCGCTTCCCGTTTTTCCGCTTCGCTGTAGCAATAATGGGTTTCCTTCTTATTACGCACGCGAAAGAGCGGTGTTTCAAGGATAAAAACATGGCCGTTCTTTACCAGGTCGGGAAAGAATTGCAGAAAAAATGTCATCAGCAAAAGCCGGATATGCATGCCATCCACATCGGCATCGGTGGCGATAACCACATTGTTGTAGCGCAGCGATTCGAGTCCGTCTTCGATGGCCAGCGCATGCTGAAGCAGGTTGAATTCCTCATTTTCATAAACCACTTTTTTGGACAGACCGAAACAGTTAAGCGGCTTGCCGCGCAGGCTGAACACGGCCTGGGTTTCCACATTGCGCGATTTGGTAATCGAACCGCTTGCCGAGTCGCCCTCGGTGATAAAAAGGGTTGAATCGAAGCGCTTTTCGTTTTTTTCATCGGTGTAATGGATACGGCAGTCGCGCAATTTTTTATTGTGCAGGTTTGCCTTTTTGGCGCGCTGATTGGCGAGTTTTTTTACCCCGGCCATATCCTTACGTTCGCGCTCAGACTGGATAATCCGTTTGAGCATGGCGTCGGCAACTTGCTGATTTTTATGTAAATAATCATCCAATTGCTTTTTTACCACTTCGTTGATATAGGTGCGCACGGCAGGACCGTCCGGCCCCATCATGGTCGAACCGAGTTTTGTTTTCGTCTGCGATTCAAACACCGGTTCCTGAATGCGAATGCTGATTGCGGAAATAATAGAAGCGCGGATATCGGTGGCGTCAAAATCTTTTTTGAAAAAATCACGCGCGGTTTTGACCACAGCCTCTTTAAATGCCGCCAGGTGCGTGCCGCCCATGGTAGTGTACTGGCCGTTAACGAATGAGTAGTATTCTTCGCCATACTGATTGCCGTGTGTCAGGGCAATCTCGATATCATCGTCTTTGAAATGAATAACAGGGTAGCGCAATGTCTCCGCTTCGGTCTTGCGCTCGATCAGATCTTTGAGCCCGTTTTTGGAATAAAATTTCTTTTTGTTGAAATTCATGGTCAGTCCCGAATTCAGATAAACATAATTCCATAGCTGGTTTTCGATGAATTCGGGGAAGAATTTGTATTTTTTAAAAATGGATTCATCAGGAACGAATGTGATCAGGGTGCCGTTGGGTTCATCACTTTTTTTAATCTTGTGGTCTTTTTTGAGAATGCCGGATTCAAATTCGATCAATTTGCATTTACCGTCGCGGAAGGACTGTACCTCAAAATAGGTGGACAGGGCATTGACCGCCTTGCTGCCCACACCGTTCAGACCCACGGATTTTTGGAAGGCTTCCGTGTCATATTTACCGCCGGTGTTAATTTTAGCCACGCAGTCAAACACTTTGCCTAAAGGAATGCCGCGACCGAAATCGCGCACCGTAACCTGTTGTTCGGTAATGTTGATGTCGATATGCTTGCCGTAGCCCATAATGTATTCATCGATGGCATTATCGATAGTTTCTTTTAGCAGTACGTAAATACCATCATCGGGGGAAGACCCGTCGCCTAACTTTCCGATATACATCCCCGGGCGCATGCGGATATGCTCGCGCCATTCCAGTGATTTAATACTTTCTTCGGTATATTTTATTTCGCGGGTTGCCATGTTTTCATCTCTCAAATCGGTATATTTTAACAGCCGTTAATATAAGAAAATTTTGCGTAAACTCAATTCCGAAATTTATCGTTCATATAAAATTTTAATTTTTCCCGGTCGCTATTTTTCATCCCCGCAACGACTAAATCGTAGGAATCATCAATCCATTCCAGCAGTTGCCCTTCGGGCACATCGCCATCGAGCTCGATGGTGTTCCAATGCCGTTTGTTCATATGATAACCGGGCTGCACGCTCTGATATTTCTGCCGGCAGGCCGCCGCATAAGCGGGGTCGCCTTTCAGATTAAGCCGGTACGGAGGTCCGTCGATATTGATTAGTCCGAACATCTTGCCCATAACCTTAAACACCATCGTGGTGTCATCAAAAGGGAATTCTGTCGTTGTCCCGGGTTTGGCGGAACAATAGTCAATAACCTGCTGCAGTTCCATGAACGGTCTCTTTGTTACGCGATTGATAGGCCAAAATAAAATAATTTTGGTGAACAATCAAGCACTTTTTTATTCTGAAAACAAATGAAACATCCATGATTTTGTAAACACACAAAGGCATGATTAAACAGACCCCCCA
>CAYXRA010000099.1:0-16292 GCA_964467525.1 uncultured Calditrichaceae bacterium | reverse complement strand
AATACCCGGCAGATCATTTAATATTGCCATGAGCAGTAATATTTATAAATATAGCTGTAAGAGCCTGTCTCGCCGCGACGGGAAGCTTGATGAAGCGCGTGGATTGCAATGGTACTATTTCGGCGTAAGGTATTATTGCTGTGACAAATTACTTTATATTCCCCAAAAAACGGAAAATAAAATTTCCGAACTTAGTTGTTATGACGCCAAAACAATTTTGTAAACACTATTTGGAGGTATAAAAAATGAGTACCTTATCAATCAGAGTACCGGATGCTCTTAAAAAGAAAGCTTCGCGCCTTGCGAGGAAGAATAAAATGTCTTTTAATGCTTTTATTAATCAATGGTTGCAAATTGCTGTTGCCAGGGAAGAAACATTGGAGTGGATGGATAACAGATTAAAAAATAAAAATACGAAGGAACTTATTTTAAATTTTGAAAGCTATTTAAGCAAGTCTAAACAGGGCAAAGAACCTACAGCTGCAGAGGTTAAATATTTATTAAAAGAATAAATCCTTTCATGAACGCCCATTGAAAATTATTAATATTAAAGTAAAAGTTAAAGCTTAAACGGGCTGGCGGTTAATAAAATAGAAATCAGGCTTATCGTGGATGCCGGATAAGGCGCCGTTTACCAACGGCAGCTCGCTGGGATGCATTGAACTGGTATTACTTCGACGCAAAGAATTATTCCTGATAAAACTTTAATATGAGATTTTGTTAAAGTGCATTAATCTGCCACACAAATGTATTCAGACACAGTCGCTCAAACTTTCCATTAAAATAAAAAGTCGTTATATTGAATCAGGTAAACACAATCAGAAAGTAAATGCATGGCAAATATTCTGGCCGTCGATAATGAAAAACGGATGTGCAAACTGATCAAAGCTTCGCTGGAACTGGAAGGGCACCGGGTCGATACGGCCTTTTCCGGGCGGGAAGCGCTGGATAAAATCGAGGCGACAAACTATGATGTGGTGATAACCGACCTGAAAATGGCTGAGATCGACGGAATGGCCGTGCTTGAATTTGCCCGTCAACATCATCCCGATACGGAGGTGATTATCATTACCGCCTTTGCCACTCAGGATACGGCGCTGGAGGCGATGAAAAAAGGCGCCTATGATTACCTGATCAAACCGTTTAAGATGGATGAACTAAATCTGCGGGTCGGACGGATTATCAAACAAAAGTCCCTGGAAGCCGAAAATAAAAATCTGAAGAAAATGACCGCGCTGCCCGATTCCTTCCCCGGTATCGTCGGCAAGAGCGAAAAGATGCGCCGGGTGTATCAGAAGATCGCCCAGGTCAGTGAAAGCGATACGGCCGTGCACATCCGCGGTGAGAGCGGCACCGGCAAGGAGCTTGTCGCCAGGGCCATCCATTTTCGCAGCGGTCGCCCAAAAGATAAATTTCTGGCCGTCAATTGTGCGGCGCTGCCCGAAAGCCTGCTGGAAAGCGAACTGTTCGGCTACGAAAAAGGGGCCTTCACCGGAGCCGACCGGCGTAAGATCGGACTTTTTGAATCGGCTGCGGGCGGCACGATTTTTTTAGATGAAATCGGTGATATGCCCCTGGCCCTGCAGGCAAAACTGCTGCGCGTGCTGCAGAATAATGAAATCGTCCGACTCGGCGGTCAGGAGCGCGTCAGGGTTAATTTCAGACTGATTACCGCCACCCACCGCAATCTGGAATCAATGATCGAAAACCAGAATTTTCGTTCTGATTTGTACTATCGCATCAACATCTTTCCCATTCATCTGCCTGCCCTGCGCGAGCGCAAAGAGGATATCCCGGAGCTGATTCAGTATTTCCTCGAACCCTATCCCGATAAAACCCTGTCGCCGCTGGCCAGAAAAAAGTTAATCGAATACAATTTTCCCGGCAACGTTCGTGAGCTGAATAATCTGATCGTGCGCGGGGCATTGCTGGCTGATTCGGTTATCGAAGATATCGATCTGCCGGGCGCCGCGCAGCAAAACACGACAGCGGAACAATCAGTCACTGATTTGCCCGATGAAGGCATTAATCTTGATGAGCTGGAAAAAAAACTGATTGTGCAGGCCATAGAAAAGGCCGGGGGCAATAAGAGTAATGCGGCCAAACTGCTGGGTATCACCCGCCGCCGGCTCTATTCGATGATGGACCGCTTTGCTATTAATGTAAAATAGAAATTATTTTTTCCAATAACATCCTTCTGCAGTCCCCTTCGAAGGGGGACTCGGGCAGTGTTTTCCGGCTTAAGTTTATCCCCGCTGTATCCCACTTTATTTTGCTTTAAAAGCGTGCATTGCCTAATTTATAAAAATTCAATTTACTTCATAAAAATGTGCGGGGTGTGTTAAGGCTGGACACACCCTTTTTATTAATGTAACCCGGAGCATTCCATGTGGATTTTGTATTTACTGGTATTCTTTGTCATTATTTTATTGGTCTTTCTTTTTGAAATCAGGCTGCGCAAACCGGATCAGATTGTATTGTATGAAAAAAACAATCAGGTCATGCAGCGCAGAGGACGTTTTTATCCCCGGCATTTCAGTTTATCCCTGCCCAAAACGATTCATTCTTTTGCGTTGGAAACCGCAACGGAAGCCCAGGGTCAGATAACACTGAAATTCAAACTGGCCGTCAGCATCAGCGCATCAGTGGAACATTTAAGCGCCTTGATCCGCGTCGGCGGCTGGAACAGGGAAGCCGTACAGAAAGCAGCCAAAGAACTGGAAGTATATCTGGTTTCATTGATCAAAGCCTACGCCGAACAGTATGCAGTTGAAGCCATCACGGCCCGGCAGCTTCCCGAATTTTTAATCGAACAGGTCGCAAAAACCGATGCCAGGCTGGGCGTTGAAGTGATTACGTTAACCGTGCAGTCGATAGAGCCGGCTGACGAGGAAATTGCCGAGGCCATTCAGCAGCGGGAAACGGCGCGGATATTGGAACAAACGGAATCCATCAAACAGCAGGCCCGGGTAACCGCGGCAAAGAATAAAATCAAAGCCGATGAGGCCATAGCCGAAGCGGAACATGAACTGGAACTAAAAAAATTCGACCTTAAAGAAATCAAGGAAAAGAAAGCGGCGGCCTTATCCCTGGCCCGTGTCGCCGATGAGCTGAAAGCCAGCGAAATGCGCCTCGAATTTGAGCAGAAGGAAATGGCTCTGATGAAGCAGAATCCGGAACTGTTAATGCTCTCGCCGCAAATGACCCGGCTTGCCGAAGCCAGCCAGAATCTGCGCAATGCAAAAACCATCGTATCGCTTTCACCTAATGATCTGGCCCGGGGATCGAAAATATTGGACATGCTGCAAACCTTCATGGCAAACATACTGAACAATGCCAGAACGTCACAGCCGACCGATGCGCAGCAGAAGCATGAATAAAAAAGATTTTTTTAAACTGAAAGCCCTGCGTCCGGCCAAAGTTTCCGAAATCAGTGAAGCCACGGCGGCGGCGCCTGTCGGCGCAGATGAAAAAGTCAATTTTCATATCGGCAATCCGGTGCAGGATGAACGCCTGGATAACTGTTTTTTCGAACTGCTGAATGATGAGACCGGGTCAGCATCTGGTCGCGGTACAAATGATGATGAAAAATGCTCACTTGATTCACAACTTCACGAATTCCTCCGCGATACGCTAAAACGGTGCGTAGCCTACACAGCGCGCGGCGGCTATCATGTAAGAAATCCCAACAGGCTGATCGGTCTGGTAGCCGACTGGTTATCTAAAGATCAGCAGGAACCGCTGGAATATAACGCGGGCATAGAAAAAGGTCAGCGCGAGATCATTTTTGCCAGCGGCGGCAGATTGGAAGCGCTGCGTGTTCTGTTCAAAGCGCTGGGCAGCTACCTGGAACACCTGCCTGCCAAAATGCTTTTCTATGATCTGGATCTGCCGGTGTATCTGCAGTCATTTAAATCGATACACTGCCTGCCGGTCAATGTACCGGAAGCGGAGTTGGCCGAAACGGTTGAAGCAACGCTTAAAGAAGAAAATCAATGTCCTGCTTTTTTACTGTTAGGCAGCATTCCCGATGAAACCCGGCGGCGTCAGTTGCGTCAATTATGCCTGCACTACCCGCTCATGATCATTGAATTAAACGACGCGCCCAATCATTGGTCCCTGGCCCGGGAAGCGCAGATGAAAAACTGCGTGATCAGAATCCTGACCCCGGCGGCAATTCATGCAGACTGGACCTCACTGTCCACGACAATCATCGCCGGTAATGCCGATTTTCTCAGAATCTTTGAATCGCAGCATTTTGAATTGAAGGGGACGCCCGCCGCCGCGGAAATGGCCTTGCTGGAATATCTGTTCGATAATCAGAATGTTACCAATGATGAAAGATATGACGACGATTCTTTTGATCTGCCGCCGGGAAATCCTCTAACGGACAGATTTTCCGGACATACGGGTTTGTCTGAAACCATGACCCGGCGCATCGAAAAAAGGATTCAGAAATCCGCCGTTTTTACGGAACGGGCGCTGAGCAGGTTTGCGGCGCGCAACCGGCATCTTTCCGCAAAATATGCTGCTAATAATCTGCGGGATGATACTTTTGCCTCAATGACGACCAGGGAACTGACGAAGCTGTTTTTCGAAGGCTATGCTTCAGCCGCATTCGCTTCCGAACTAACCCAAAATTTTTTAAACAACTTTGTCCGCCATCATCCGCAGTACGATCCCGAATGCACATTTGCGGTAAGCGGCTCGACACGCACGGCGATGAGTCTGATAAACGATTATTGCGGAATATCCGAAGTTGTCACCGTTGATCTGAGCTGGAACTACGAGCACTGCTTCGATACCGTACACTGCGTGGCGCTGAATGAGGATTTATCCATTGACAGCGACGGGCTGAAGACCCGGATAAAAAATCTGATTGAAAAAAATCCTGACTGGCGCAAAAAGGGAGCGGTCGTACTGAATAATCCCCATAACGCCACCAGCCGTACTTTCGATGAAGATGACCTGCGTGATTTGTTAGCCGCATTACTGGATGCGGGGGTTTGGGTCGTCGATGATCTCTCATACCGGGATTTGGCAGCGGCGGATAGTCCGGTTAAAATTAAAACCCTGAAACAAATGGTCGTGGAACTGGTCCGTCAGGGAATGCTCAGCCATGAAGCCGGGCAGTATCTGATTACCATTCATTCCTTATCCAAAACCGATTGTTTTGCCGGCGCCCGTGTGGCCGTAACTGAAATCAGTCATCCCCAACTACAGCACAGATTTGCCGAAGCGCTGGCGCTGGTCAAACCGAATGTTACCGCCCTTCTGCTGAGCTACCTTTTTTACCGCAATGCGCCTGAAAAGGTGAACTATTTTTATCATCTGCGCAACCGGATTTTATCCGAGCGCATGCGGGCCATTGAGGCCTCCTGTGCGCAGTTGCCCGCGCAACGCAATCCCTACGGACTTAAGATAAATAAAGCTCCCGCCAGTATGTACCCCCGCCTGGTCATCGAAAATTTGCCGGATGGCCTGTCCCTGGACTGGCTCTCTTCCAAACTGGCTTTGCAGGGCATCGGACTGCTGCCGCTGACCACCTTTGCCCGCACCGGTCCCGGCTTTGAACGGGCGCGTAAAACATTCCGTCTGACACTGGGCGGCACGGCCTTCGCCGGGGAGCTGCGCAAAAAAACACGCCGCATTCTGATCGATCTGAACCGGTTGATTGACGAACAGGCCCTGAACTACACACCAAAACATCTCAACATTTTGCCGGCGAAACAATTGCCCGCATCCCGTTTTACAAAAGGCAGGCAGTTCTGGTGGGAATCGGAAGCGGCGCTGAAACACCATGCCCGACAATTATTAAAAAATCGCCGGCATCAATTTCCCAACGGTGAAGATAACCATGACTTTTTTGAGAGTCACTTGCCGCAGCGTCTGGCCTGTTTCCATGAGCGCTTCGAGACGCGTCTGCAACTGAGCGAACAGATCATTACAAACATCCGCGGCGATGGTCCCGACCTGTTTGAAAAGTGGCAGGAAGACGAATTTTACAAGGATAACCTGCAGGACAGGGCAAAGCGGTTTCAGCAGCGGATATCCGACCGCACCGTACATCCTACGCAGATGTATGCGCTTGAAGCAGACCTTCTATTCGATAGAATATTTGAAAACTATATCACGAATAATCATGAGCCCGGGGCGTCGGCCTATCATCTGGCCCGGTCTCTGGTCGATGAATATGCCGGCAAAAATGTGACCATAGATTCGGCGCTGGAGGCGGATGAATTGGTCTGCGATTTAAAATCGATGTTGTGGACGGAAATGTTCTGTCGTCTGAATACCACGGAACAGATTGACAGTTTCCTATCCTTCTGGGGCGACTGGGACGGCAGCACACGGCCTTCGGGTCAGGGACACCGGCTGGTCAGCGCCCCGCTGATTGAGAATATCCGTCAGATGTCGCTGCTGCTGGAATTACTGCTCAACGGCAGTCAGCCGCTGCCCGATGATATGGCCGGTCTTTTGAGTGAAGTGCGCCATTTTCGTAAACGGCTCATGAAATTCAGACAACTTTTGAACCGGATTACCGCCTTAACCCATCAACTGGAGAAGCGCTACCGCAGCGTCCTGCCCATGGAAGTTGCCGCCGGCCGCATGCGTCAGCTAACTGTTAAAATGCACCTGGCGCGCGATCCCTTAAATGTATTATGGGAGCACAACGATCGTCTGGAACGGCAAATGCGCGATTTACGCAGCGAACGGCGCGACCGGCTCGATTATTATTTTTCGCTCAATAAGCGTTTACGCAAAGCCATTAATGCGCTGCTGGGCAGTGCGCAACTCGACCGGCGCGATCCGCGGGTGATGCTCCCGGTTTACCTGTTTCACGATCTGTTGAAAAGATTTGTGATCACGCCGCGCATTCATCAAAAAATAATCACCGCCGATGATCCCTTTGCCATCGATACGACTATCGAGAATATCGTTGAAATCAATGCCATCGGCGCCAGGTACGGCAATCCGGGAGCGGTGCTCGCCCTGCAGATCAGCATGTCCGATACGCCGGAAGCACTCATCCGCACCCGCCGTAAAATCAGCGCCGCCAATAACGAAGTTCTGCGCAACGAACCGGGTCTGCAGCTGCCTGATCTCTGGTTAATTCCCTTATTTGAGGACGAAGACGCTGTTGCAAATCCGGATAATTACCTAAACCGCATCTGGGATTTTGCCACCCATAACCGGAAAATCAATCAGACCGTTGCCGGTCACTTTACGGCTATGATTTGTGAAGTTTTCATCGCCGGTTCCGACTTGAGTCAGCAGGTGGGTCAGCCTGCTGCTGCTGCTTTGTATCGTAAAGCTAAGTTCAAGACCGTACGCTGGCTGGCCGGCAAAGGATTAATGGACAAGGTACGGATTAAGCTGGGCAGCGGCGAACCGATGCAGCGCCAGGGCGGTTATTATGCCGGCGATTCCGGCGCACCGGCGTTTATTACCTCGAAGCAACCGTATAAAAAGCTCAAAACACAATTGGCTCCTTCGGCGCTCAGTGCCGTCAAATATGCCCGCAGTCCGCTGGCCGGCCTGCTTTACGGCGCCGACCTGCGCACCTATCAGAGCGCTGTTGCCGAGCAACTGCGGATGCTGCCGGTTAAAGAAAGAGTACAACTCCTGGTTCATGTCAAACAAAAACAGGCGAAACATCAGGCTGATTTAATCCGCGCCGGTGAACCGTTACTGGAAACCCGTCTGCGCTATGAACGTCAGGGCGTTAAACAACTGGAACGGCTGACCCGTGAAACAGACGATCCCATGTATCTCGATTTCTGCAAGGTAGCTACCAAACATTTCCGGCAGGTTACCTATGGCAAGGATGAGGATGTCGTGGGCATCCACGTGATATCTTATTTTATATCGCGCAGTATCCCGCCGTTACGCGACCGGCCCACGGTAAGGCCGGTAAAAGAAATGAAAGCCGGCGCGGACAGGGAAGTAATAGACCGGATCGCCGGCACGCTGCCCTTGTCCCGGCATGGCAGTATGCTGCGCGCTATCGGTCATAACCGCGCCCAGACCATGGTGTTGGGTATTAACCAACTGACCAGCGGACTTTTCCGTGCTTTAAATGAATTTGTCGAAAGCCGCCCCAATCAGTCCGAGGCCATTATGCTGCTGGAAAACCGCATCCTGCCCCGTTTGCCGGTCAAAGAAATGCTGCACAGCCTGCGCATTTATCAGGACCGCAGCCTGACCTGGCTGAATAAAATGGAACAGGCCTTTCCCGCCGGAAATAACAGTATTTCCGCACTGCAGGAAGAGAACGAACTGATTGATACCTTTGTACCGCTTATGCAGAAGGAATTGCTGCGACGTCAGGGTATCAATGTCGGTCAGTTTTATGACGGCGATCATTTAAAACCGGCCGTTCTGAACGCCTTGCGGCCCGATCTTGCCGTACTGCTGCAAAATGATTTGTTCAATACGGATATGGCCGCTGTGGTTGCGGAATATAATGATCGGGGCGATCAAGACTGCCAGAGGGAGATGCGCGCTCTCCTGCACGTACCATTGCAAATACATCACTGGCGGAAAAAAATATGGACGCTTATTGCGGAACCGGTTTTCCAGCAGGTGTCCAGTTTTGTACAATTGGCTCAGGCGGTTTTTGCTTTGACCAAAGGTGCGGCGCCGGAGCAGATTCCGTTCAGCAGCGAGCCGGCAAAGGTTGGCAGAATGCGTACCAGCATTGCCAATGCGCTTAAGGGGACCACCGACGATTCAATGCGCCGGTTTCTGTATACCGCCGTTGAGTATTTGTCCGGACTGCCGGAATCGGGCCGGGAAATCCCGATCGATATTCTGCGTGCACTGCGCGATGTGGAGCAGATTTTAAGAATAGACCAGCAGGTGCTTAATCCAGCCCAGCAACAGGTGATGCGTTACTATCATTTACAAATGGCCAGGGTATGCGGTGAGAATGGATAAACAACTCCCCTCCGACGGAGGGGAAGGGGTGGGTCTCCAATGGCAGCAAACTGAGTGGTATGAAGGATAAATTTGAATCGGATAAATTGTTTCTAAACTTAAAATTTTGGGCATGGGTGAAAACCCACCCCTAAATCCCCTCCCGGGAGGGGACAAAAGATTCCCCTCCGCCAGCGGGATAGGCGTGGGTTACAATTAACAGCAAACGGACAGGGATAAAAATTTGCAGTCGGTGTGTTTATTTAATATACTAAAATCCAATTTTAATGTCTGCGAAACAATCCCCAAAAACAGGAGGCATTAATATAGAACTATCAGCACAATTAGTGCTCTCGGACGGCACAATGTATCAGGGAACATCGTTCGGATTCCCGCAATCCACCGCCGGTGAAGTGGTTTTTAATACCGGCATGGTCGGCTATCCGGAATCGCTGACCGATCCTTCCTATCAGGGACAAATTCTTGCTTTAACCTATCCTTTAATTGGTAATTACGGTATGCCCGCGCCGGAAAAATCAAATGATATCAATATTTATTATGAATCTGAGGGCGCCAAAATAACAGGGTTGCTCGTCTGCGATTATTCCCAGGAGTACAGGCACTGGAATGCGGAAATCAGTCTGGCGCAATGGCTGTACAATCAAAAAATTCCGGCAATTACCGGCATCGATACACGCTCGCTGACCCGTCATCTGCGCGCACAGGGTACCATGCCCGGTAAAATCGTTATCGAACACGATTTGGATTTTACCGATCCCAATGAACGGAATCTGGTAAAGGAGGTCAGCATTAAACAACCGCAACTGCTGGGCAGGGGCAAAAAACGGGTGCTGGTGGTTGACTGCGGTTGTAAGGAGCGTATCCTCAGCGGACTGATTAGCCGGGAGGTTGAGGTGTTGCGTGTGCCCTGGAACTATCCGCTGCGCGCGGAAAAGTTCGACGGACTGCTCATTTCCAGCGGACCGGGCGATCCCAAAATGTGTCCCGAGACCGTTGATGAAGTAGCGGCTGTTTTGGAAAAGGGGAAGCCCACCTTTGGCATCTGTCTTGGGCATCAGATCATGGCTCTGGCGATCGGCGCCGATACGCAAAAAATGAAATACGGCCATCGCAGTCAAAATCAGCCGGTGCTGAACACAAAAAACCAACGTGCTTATATAACGACGCAAAATCACGGTTTCGTGGTCGATGGCAATAAAATTCCGGCAAACTGGCAAAACTGGTTTGTCAATCTAAATGACGGCAGCAGTGAAGGGCTGATGCATAAATCGGGCAAATTTTTCAGCGTGCAGTTTCACCCGGAAGCGGCGCCCGGACCTGTGGATACAACATTTTTGTTCGATCAGTTTATCAGTTTGCTGAAATAAAAACACTTGCCCCCTGAGCGCGGGGCAGAAGATGACTAATTAAGGATTGGCATGCAAAGCAAACCGGCAATTAAAAAAATATTAATCCTGGGCTCCGCCGCACTGAAAATCGGTGAGGCCGGGGAATTCGACTATTCCGGCAGTCAGGCTATTAAAGCCCTCAAAGAAGAAGGCATTTACACGATTCTGGTCAATCCTAATATTGCCACCATTCAGACGTCGGAGCATCTGGCCGACCGTGTATACTTTCTGCCGGTTACAGTCGAATTCATCGAAAAGATAATAAAAAAAGAAAAACCGCGGGGTATCCTGCTCAGTTTCGGCGGGCAAACGGCGCTCAATACCGGCCTGGAATTATATCATCGCGGTATACTCAAAAAATATAATGTGTCAATATTGGGCACCCCGGCACAAACCATTATCGATACCGAGGACCGGCAGCGTTTCGTTGACCGTCTGAACGAGATAGATGTGAGAACCTGTCGCTCGGCCATCGCCGGAACCGTCGATACGGCGCTGACAGTTGCCGACAGGATTGGCTACCCGGTGATGGTGCGCGTGGCTTATGCCCTGGGCGGACTGGGCTCGGGATTGTGTGCAGACCGCGGGCAGCTCGAAGGTTTAGCAGGTAAAGCGCTGGCACACACCAGTCAGATTCTGGTGGAAGAATACCTGCAGGGCTGGAAGGAAGTGGAATACGAGGTGGTTCGCGACGGCGCCGATAATTGCATTACCGTCTGTAATATGGAAAATTTCGATCCCATGGGCATTCACACCGGTGAAAGCATCGTCGTGGCGCCCAGTCAGACCCTGACCAACCGCGAGTATCACAAACTGCGCGAGATTGCCATTCGCGTGGTGCGCCATCTGGGTGTCGTCGGGGAGTGCAATATTCAGTATGCACTCGATCCCCATTCCGAAGACTACCGGGTGATCGAAGTGAATGCCCGCCTGTCGCGCAGCTCGGCGCTGGCTTCCAAAGCCACCGGCTACCCGCTGGCCTTTGTCGCCGCCAAACTGGCTTTGGGATTTAATCTGCCTGACCTGAAAAACAGCATCACCAAAAGCACCTCGGCGTTTTTCGAACCGGCGCTGGATTATATCGTCGTCAAAATTCCGCGCTGGGATTTAAAAAAGTTCCGGCGCGTTTCGCGTAAAATCGGCTCCGGGATGAAATCGGTCGGGGAAGTAATGGCCATCGGCCGTCATTTCGAAGAAGCGCTGCAAAAAGGGTTGCGCATGCTGGAAACGGGTGCGGTCGGACTTGTGGGCAATCAGAATTTTAGATTTACAAACATAACGGATGAATTGCGCGCCCCCACCGAAGAGCGTATTTTTGCCATCATTCAGGCCTTTCAGCAAGGATTCACTATCGACGAAATCTACAATCTTTCCCATATCGATAAATGGTTTCTGCACAAACTGAAAAGGGTCGCCGATATCAGCGCGGATCTTAATCTTTTCAAAGACAAAGAACCGATCGCCGATCTGCTGCTGCGCGCCAAAAGGGCTGGTTTCGCCGACCGGCAGATTGCCATGCTTTGCAACACTTCCGGGGAACAGGTCCGGCAGTGGCGGCAAAAATCAAAAATTTTCCCGGTAATCCGGCAGATCGATACCCTGGCCGCCGAATACCCGGCAAAGACAAATTATCTCTATTTAACCTATAATGGCATCGGGGACGACATCGCTCCGTTGAAGGAAAAAGCCGTGATTATTTTGGGCTCCGGCGCTTACCGGATCGGCAGTTCGGTGGAATTCGACTGGTGCTGCTGCAACGCCGGCATCACCCTGAGGGAAAGCGGTTATAAAACGATTATGCTCAATTACAATCCGGAAACGGTCAGCACCGATTACGATCAATCCGATCTGCTCATCTTTGATGAGATATCACTGGAATCGGTTTATGAAATCAACCGCAAATTGAAGCCGCTGGGTGTTGTGGTATCCATGGGCGGGCAGATTCCCAATAATCTGGCCTTTGCCCTGCATCGTGCGAAAATTAATATCCTCGGCACGGCGCCGGAAAGCATCGATGCAGCGGAAAACAGGCATAAATTCTCATCACTGCTTGACAATCTGGGGATCGATCAGCCGCAATGGAAAGAAGTGATTTCCATTGATGACGCCCGCAGGTTTGCCCGTAAAGTTGGGTATCCGGTACTGGTGCGGCCTTCCTATGTTCTGAGCGGGGCGGCGATGGCCGTGGCCTCAAATGATAATGAATTGAAAAAATACTTACAGAAAGCGGTCACCATATCACCAGACTATCCTACGGTAATCAGCAAGTTTTTGGAAAATGCCAAAGAAATTGAAATCGATGCCGTGGCCAGTCAGGGAAAAATTGTCGTTTATGCCATATCCGAGCATGTGGAAAATGCCGGCGTGCATTCCGGTGACGCCACCCTGGTTTTTCCACCACAGCGCCTGTATCTGGAAACCATCCGCCGTATCCGGAAAATAAGTCACGAAATTGCCGCGGCGATGAAAATCAACGGACCTTTCAACATGCAGTTTCTGGCCAGGCAAAATGAGGTAAAGGTCATCGAATGCAATCTGCGTGCCTCGCGCAGTTTTCCTTTTGTTTCTAAAATTCTGAAAATTAATTTTATCGACATCGCCACCCGCATTATCATGGGTGAAGAAGTGCAGCCGCCCGGACATTCGGCATTCGAGTTGAATTATGTCGGCGTAAAGGCGCCGCAATTTTCCTTTACGCGGCTTCAGGGCGCCGATCCGACACTGGGTGTGGAAATGGCCTCCACCGGCGAGGTGGCCTGTCTCGGTGAAGATTTTGACGAAGCCTATCTGAAGTCCTTAAAAGCAGTGGGATTTCGTTTTCCCTTCAAATCAGTGCTGCTTTCGACGGGACCGCTGGAATCCAAAGCAGAACTATTGCAATATGTGCGCACCCTTTCCGGGATGGGCGTTGCGCTCTACGCAACCGAGGGAACGGCAAAGTTCCTTAAATCGAACGGCGTTGAGACTAAAATCCTGAACTGGCCGCTGGATAAAAAGGAACCCAATGTCGAAACCTATATCAGGGAAGGCAAAATCGATCTCATTATCAACATTCCAAAGAATTATCAGGAGGACGAGCTGACCAATGGTTACCTGATCCGGCGGGCGGCGGTTGATTATAACTGCATGCTGATCACCAATCGCCAGATTGCCATGCGCCTGGTGGAAGCGCTGTCACGTACTAAAAATGACGATTTGCTGGTTAAGAGCTGGGATGAGTATAATTAGAGTTGAATTATCGGATTACAGGAATGCTGGCACTGGATTGTTGGATTATTGGATAATTGGATTCAAACTTGTCCAAAATAATAAATCAGGACGTTTATTTTGACTGAAATGCAGCCCCCATCCCCACCCTCAGTCCCTCCCCGCGCGCGGGGAGGGACTGAGGGTGGGGGCTAATTGGTAGTCTGTAACAGATTAAAAAACATGATCTTTAACATGGTTTACACTTTATCTTGGACAGCACTGAATTGGATTATTTTTAAAGGGGTGGTGAAATACTATAATCAAATAATGTAACCGGTTATATCCATTATTTAAACTACTGTTTCATTGTCGAGGAGAAAAAAATGCATTTTAAAAACCTAATTGCTTTGAGCATCATTGTATTCTTAATGGTTTCATGTCAGGGACCGCGCGAAGCCGAAGAACAGGTTAGTTCACCGGACGGCGCTATCACTGTTGCTTTTCTGCTGAAAGACGGTGCGCCTGCTTATCAGGTTGAATTTAAGCACCGTACCGTTGTCCGGCCTTCGCGGCTGGGATTTGTCTTGCAGGATGGGGCAGCGCTGGATAAGAATTTTCTTTTACATGATATTGAACGTATATATTTTGAGGAAGAATGGCAGCCGGTCTGGGGCACGCAGTCAACCATCCGTTCTCATTATAATGAATTGCGTCTGACGCTGCGCCAGGATGATGCATTGCAGCGGGAGCTGATCCTGACCTTCCGCGTTTTTAACGATGGAATCGGTTTTCGCTACACTTTTCCCGAACAGGATAATCTGAATGATTTTGCCATCACCGATGAACTGACACAATTTCGTCTCAGCGAGGATTTATCCTGCTGGTGGATTCCGGCCAATTACGACAGTTACGAGCAATTATATAACAATACGCCCCTTTCGGAACTGGATTCGGTCAACACGCCGGTAACAATGGAATCAGACGACGGAAAACTTTTCCTGAGCTTTCATGAAGCCGATTTAACCGACTACGCCGGGATGACCCTGATAAAAAATCCGCAGGAAGCGTTGACGTTGGAATGCGATCTGGTGCCCTGGCCCGACGGCATTAAAGTTAAAGCAGGTACGCCGCATCACTCGCCCTGGCGCACCATTCAGATTAGCGAAAATCCCGGCGATCTGATCTTATCCAATCTGATCCTTAATCTCAACGAACCAAACAAACTGAGGGATGTTTCATGGATCGAGCCGATGAAATATATGGGCATCTGGTGGGGCATGCACATCGGTAAATATACCTGGCATGCCGGTCCGAAACACGGGGCAACCACTGAGACTGCCAAAGAATATATCGATTTCGCCGCAGAGCACGGCATCCGCGGTATGCTTATCGAAGGCTGGAATCTGGGCTGGGAAAACTGGGGCGAAGCCAACGCCTTTGATTTTATCAATCCTTATCCCGATTTCGATATCGGGGAAGTGACAAAATACGGCAGAGAAAAAGGTGTGATGCTGATCGGACACCACGAGTCGGGCGGCGATATTCCGACCTACGAAGCCCAGCTCGATTCGTCCTTTGCCATGTATCAAAAACTGGGTGTGCGTGGCGTAAAAACCGGTTACGCAGGAAAAATACGACCGCTGGGACAGCATCATCACGGTCAGTGGATGGTCCGGCATTACCGCATGGTCGTTGAAAAAGCCGCCGAATATCAGATTATGCTCGATGCCCATGAACCCATCAAGGATACCGGCATCCGGCGTACATATCCGAATATGATGACCCGGGAAGGGGTGCGCGGCATGGAATACAATGCCTGGAGCGAAGGCAATCCGCCGGAGCATACAACGATTTTGCCGTTTACGCGCATGCTGAGCGGACCGCTCGATTATACGCCGGGTATTTTCGATCTCACTTTTAATGAATATAAAAAAGATCGCCGCGTGCACACCACCCTTGCTAAGCAACTGGCCCTTTTTGTCGTGCTTTACAGTCCGCTGCAGATGGCCGCCGATCTCTGGGAAAATTATGCGGATCAGCCGGCATTTCAGTTTATCAAAGACGTGTCGGTTAATTGGGATGCAATGCTGGTCGCGCATGCCAAAATCGGCGATTATATTACCATTGCACGAAAAGCAGCGGAAAACTGGTATGTGGGCAGCATTACCGATGAGTCCGGACGTACGCTTCAGTTAACGCTCGATTTTCTGGAAAAAGGTAACCGTTACCGTGTCGAACGCTATGCTGATGGCGCGGAAGCCGACTGGAAAAATAAACCGCTGGCAATAACGATTGATCAGTTTGAAGTCAAAGCCGGAGATACCATCGATCTGAAACTGGCGCCGGGCGGCGGTCAGGCATTGCGCATCACACCACTCCAATAAACAGGTTTTCTTGAAAAGCTTTGCATACGTTGACATGAATTTCAGAGCTCCTGACTTAGCGTAAAATAAAGTGTCGCTAATTTGTATCATAAACTTAGATTTCTGAACCGAAACAATCACAGTTTATTTAACTATTGTAGATTAAGCTTTTATGTGAAATTTTCTCGTAGAGGAAATAATTATTGTAGAAGTAATACGGTTCTATGTCGTTTTGTGCGGGTATTATACATCGTACGCAGCAGTATAAAACAGCGGCGATATGTTCAGGGATTTATTCCGCCTGCGCGGAACGCCTTTGGCGGATGTTTGGGGATATTAGCAAAAAAAGCATAGCCGCTAATGACAAGGTCACAGGTAACAAGGTCACAGGTAACAAGGTCACAGGTAACAA
>CAYXRA010000098.1:0-16313 GCA_964467525.1 uncultured Calditrichaceae bacterium | reverse complement strand
CCTCTCCCCAACCCCTCCCCCGATTCATCGGGGGAGGGGCGAAGGGGTGGGGGGGGCTGTTTAATCATGCCTTTGTGTGTTTACAAAATCATGGATGTTTCATTTTTTCAATTAAATAGGCATAATACATTTGTCACATTTAATTATTATCATCAAGCGCATAAATATCTAATCGAATCCACACGATCAAGTTCATCGATGTTTAATTAAATATTTGCAACAGGCTGACTTAGTATCTGATTCAATTATTTCTAAACTGTTATTTTTAAACAAATTATTAAGTTTTTCACAATTATTTACATAATAAAATAAGTTGGATGATTTTGCATTATATCTTAAATTCAGGCTATGAGCAGGGTCATTTATAAAAATAATCCTCTGACTCAAGCCGATCATAAATTGGTTGTCCGGGAACAATTATCACTATTTACCGGGCAGAAACAGTATGCAGGCGACCTATCCGTTTACGAGAAATTATTTGAATTACTCAAAGGTGATTTGAGTTTTCATAACCAGCTCAGTAATTATTTATCACATAACTTTCATTCGTTTCCGGCAAAATTTCCGCCGCAGTTACCGAAGCTTTTTATAGAGGCCCTTACCGAGCCAGGTGATACAATTTTGGATCCAATGTTAGGTTCCGGGACAACCATCATCGAAGCCTATACTGCAGGCCGAAAAGGTATTGGTTTCGACATCGATCCCCTTGCTATTCGAATCGCCAGGGTTAAGGTAACCTCTCTGAAAAAAAATGAAGTTGTAAGATTAGGATCACAGATTTATCACAAAGCCAAAACTGAGTTTATCGATAACAAAAAAAAACTGGCTGGTCTTTTGGGTGAATTTTTTGATTCTAGAACCAAAGCGTTTCTGGATTATTGGTTTTTGAAAGATACTCAACTCGAGTTATTTTCCTTGTGGAAGCAAATCAGCAAAATTGACGAAACAGATTACCGAAATTTTTTTGAAATAGTTTTTTCTTCGCTCATCATTACCAAATCAGGGGGCGTATCATTGGCTTTGGATTTAGGCCACACCCGGCCTCACAAAATAAAAGCCCTGCTGGATGCGAGCGGAAATGTAATTTACGGCGATAAAAATTTTAACATTTCAAAAAAAAACTATCAATCGAAATATTTAAAATCTTCTTTTGAAGAATTCCGTAAACGACTGAAACAAAATATTAACAGTATTCTTACTCGGAGCAATAATCACAAAATCTCCTGTATTTGTTTTGGTGATTCTCAAAAACTGGCGCTCGCTGATGAATCCGTTGATCTGATTATTACCTCTCCCCCCTATGCTTCAAATGCCATTGACTATATGCGGGCGCACAAATTTTCTCTTGTATGGTTTGGTTATAAAATTGACGATTTGACCAGGAAGCGAAATGAATATATCGGTGCAGAAGCAACTACTTCATATTCATTCGAACACTTACCGGAAAAAACATCCAATAAAATTGCCGAAGTTGCTGCGATTGATGTTAATCGGGGCAAAGTACTATACAGGTATTTTTCCGAAATAAAACGATCACTAAGAGAAATGCAAAGGGTTTTAAAGCCGGGAAAGGCTGCTATTGTCGTTGTGGGCAGTTCGCTTATGAAGGGCATCGATACCGAAACACATTTGTGTTTAAGTGAAATCGGAAAGTCTGTGGGATTTTTGGAGCCGGTTATCGGTATTCGAGAATTAGACAGGAATAAAAGAATGCTGCCTGCCAGCAAAATCAAAAATAATACCTCACAAATTCAGCAACGTATGCATGAAGAATATGTTATAGGATTTTATAAACCATAACGGAATTTTACTCTGAACATTGTTGAATTACGAAAATTGTATCACAATAGATTATGCGAAAACCTGATCAGGATTCGCAAAGATGTTAAAAAAGGTGAATACCCTAATTAATAGAAACAGTTCAGGTAATCAACGATGAAAGTCAGCTGGAAATGCTGAGCATATTGGTAGATGGCCGCCGATTAAGAGATATTTCAGATTTACCATTTGACCTGATTATTTAATAAGTGCTGAGGGATAGCTTTCCAAAATTATTAAATTTATTTGAATCAAATTGATATTTTCTTATTTTTGGCCTTGTCAGCAAGCTAACTAATATTAAACGTATTAAACAAGGACTAATCTATTGATTGATCCGAATTTTGTGACGGGAGTCTTATCATGATAAACAAAGATGATGTGCTCAATGCCCTGCGTGAGGTTAATTACCCCGGCTTCTCAAGAGACATAGTTTCATTTGGAATCGTACAGTCAATTGATGTTTCAGCCAGTAATATCAACATAAAACTGGCTGTAAGAACTAACGATGATTCCATTTGTCAACAACTGGAAAAGGAAGTAACCGGTTTTTTATCAAAGAAATTTGACAATTTTACCATCAAGGTGCAGGCGGAGCAGCAGGCGCCGCCGAAATTTCAGGCACAGGATGAAAACAAAAAAGAGCAGTATTTATCCACAGCCAAATACAAAATTGCCGTGGCCAGCGGAAAAGGCGGCGTTGGTAAATCAACGGTTGCTGTAAATCTTGCAGTTGCCCTGGCCAAAATCGGACTTAAAGTCGGTTTACTCGATGCGGATATTTACGGCCCGAGCATTCCGCTTATGCTGGGCGTTAAAGAACAACCCTATTACGACGGCAAAAAACTGCATCCCATTGAAAAATTCGGGGTACAGCTGATGTCACTGGGATTTCTGGTTGATAACAACGAAGCCGTAATCTGGCGCGGCGCCCTGGTTCACCGGGCATTGCAGCAACTAATGACCGATGTCAAATGGCCTGACCTCGATGTGATTTTGTTTGATATGCCCCCGGGTACCGGCGATGCCCAGCTCACCCTCTCACAATCGGTTGCCCTGGATGGTGCAATTATCGTATCCACACCGCAAAACGTCGCTCTTTTGGACGCCGTTAAAGGCGTAAATATGTTCCGCAAAGTAAATGTGCCTATCCTAGGTATTATCGAGAATATGAGCTATTTTGTATGCCCGAAATGCGGCGAACGCACGGATATCTTCTCCTACGGTGGCGCAAAACGTGAATGCGAGCGGCTGAATACAAATCTGCTCGGTGAAATCCCAATAGATGCAGAAATTCGTATTGGCGGCGATGAAGGCAAGCCTATCGTTAGTAAAAGCCCGGAAAACCCGCAAACAAAGGCTTTTTTAGAACTTGCTAAAAATGTAAAAAAACAATTGACAGCTCAATAGCTATGGGATATTTTCCCATAGCAAAATTTAGCGATTGGTAAATTTTCCCATATTTAACCGCCTGCGTACCCACATATAATTCGACCTATAAGTTATTGTAATTATATTGCTTATAGTTTCTATTCCAACTAAATATCTTAATTTGGCACAGTAATTGTATATTTAACCTGGAAATTTTAATTATTTAAACAGGTTATCAAATGCGAATAAAGATTACCTTCAGAAGAGGGCACAGAACCACCTATCTACCCATTAATACCAATTTATATTTGATCCGTTTAATCAATCATTTGACCTATGAATACCACCGTTATCTCAGCGCATTGCTGCCAATTAAAAAGAGAGGCAGAAAATTTGATGTTTACACATTCTCCCAACTTGTCATTCCGGAGCGGGAAGTTCTAAATTTTAAAATCGGTTTAATATCCCCGGAGTTTTATTGGTATGTTTCATCGCCTTACTACCAATTCTTAGGTTTATTAGCCAAAAAACTGCGCGAGCGGAAGCAGATTAGAATTTATAACAGTTGGTTTACAGTGGAAGAGGTATTTTTTATACGTTCACCGGAATTTAAAGATGCAAAGGCCCAATTTACATGTCTTTCACCGGTTGCCGTTTACAAACAGAATTTCCGGAAACATGCCGATAAGGATCACCAATTTCAGGAAGGATACATATTACCCGAGGAAAATGAATATATTTCAACTTTAGAAAGAGACTTAATCTATAAATATAACCTGATTCAAAAAAATAAACGAAACGCTATCAATATTTCCCTCGAATTCGACCAAAGATATATTGAAAAAAGGAATAACAAAATTGTTAAAATTATTACACTGGACCGTAACGAGTCGGAAACGAAAAAAATATTTGGTGTATTGGCTCCCTTGCAAATTAAAGCAGAACCGGAAGTTTTAAGATTGATTTATGATGCCGGTCTCGGCCAGCTTAATAATTTGGGCTTCGGCATGCTGGAAACAGTGAATCATTACCATTAAAATCAGGACTTCGAATTTTCTATGCTCTAATAAATTGAATATACTTATTTTATATCGCTATTCCGCTTTCCATTTAGGCCTTTAGCTCTCGTCCCCCGGGGGTTAAAGGCCTTTTTATTTTCCATACAGCGTATAACATTAATGATCGATTAATTCAGATCTTCGATCAGCAAATCCGTCCAGGCATTCCGGTTCACGGTTGCAAAAAAAATCAGCGCATCGTAAATTAGAATCAGTACTTTTACCTAAAGCCGAATTACGGGGATATTGATTGTTTTAATAACGAACAAGGGCCTTGAGATGCATATTAACCGACAAAAATTTTTCGTCACAATATTAACTGTTTTCTTACTGGTGCTCAATGCGAACGGCACCGATTGGGATTTTTTGGATACCCGTCGCATTGGCGCTGCCGGTTTTATTAAAAACAATCCCGCTTATAATGGTAAGCAGGTTGTTATCATCATCCTTGATACCGGCGTTGATATGGGAATTCCGGGTTTAACAAAAAACCCGGATGGCAGCGTTAAAGTTATCGATGTACAGGACTTTTCCGGCGAGGGTGATTTATACCTTGAAAAAGCCACGCACGGGCAGGAACGCAGCGAACACTATTTAGAAAATTCACTGGGATATAAATTATTCGGTTATAAGCAATTGCAACATACGGCTGTTGATAGTATTTATCTGATCGGTTTTTTAGAAGAAAATCAATTTAAAAATTCAATAATGCCCGATATAAATAATAACGGCCGGGAAAATGACCGCTTTGGGATTGCCGTATTCGAAAGCAGTTCCGGATGGCTGGCTTATATAGATCTGGATGGTGACGGTAACCTGAGCGACGAAGAGGCTATGCGCAATTACAAAGAAAATCAACAGTATTTTCAGTTCCGGGGTCGTGATCCCGAATATGATCGAAACCTGGCTAATTTCGGCTTAAATATTTTCCCGGATGAATATCGCGTTAACTTTCATTTCGACGGTGATGGTCACGGTACCCATGTGGCCGGCATCGCTGCCGGATATAAAATTAACGGCCAGGAAGGTTTAAACGGTATTGCCCCGGGCGCACGGATTATCAGCTTAAAAATCGGTGACGGACGACTGGCAGGCGGTGCAACCACTTCGGGCAGTATGCTGGAAGCATATGAATACGGCATCGAGTTCGCCAAAAAACATGACGGACCTGTAGTGTTCAACATGAGTTTCGGAGTCGGATCCGAAATCGAGGGACAATCTGTAATGGAAATCAGGCTCGATGAATTCTTGCGGGAAAACAACGAACTGGTGGTTTGTGTCAGCGCGGGAAACAGCGGACCGGGCATATCGAGCATTGGCCTTCCCTCATCTGCCAGAGAAGTTATCGCCGTAGGCGCCCTGTTGCCCAAACAGCTCGCATCCGATCTTTACGGCGCCGACCTGGACGAAGATAAAATTTTTAATTTCAGCTCCCGCGGCGGCGAAATCGATAAACCGGATGTGATTGCTCCGGGCGCCGCGTCATCTACGATACCGCCCTTCTCCACCAGAGAAATCAAGGGTGGTACAAGCATGGCCTCGCCCCAGGGCGCCGGCGCCGTGGCACTGATCATGTCGGCGGCAGTGCAGCAGGATACTCCGCTGCCCATTGTCGGCAAACTGATTAAAAAAGCGCTTAAAAATGGCGCCGACCCCCTGCCTGACTACCTGCCCTTAGATCAGGGCGGCGGTGTGATTAATATTCCCAAAGCCTTCGAATTATACAAAAAATACATCGATGATTATGACAAGGAAACGGTTATCCGCTATGACATCAATACGACCAGCCCCGTTTACCGGTCGGAGAACGGTCGTACAGCCTACTGGCGGTTTGGCGACTATGCCCCCGATGCTACGGATAAACAACGATTCTATATCGATCCCGTTTTCCCGCCTGAGCTCAATGCGGATCAACGTTATAACTTTTACCGGGCCTTTAATTTGAAAACAAGCGAACCCTGGATCAAAATTCACAAAGGCAGCACCTACATCAAAGGCAGCAAAGCAGCCGAAGTGGATGTGTATTTCGACCGCGATCAAATCGATGAGCCGGGTATTTACAACGGTAAAGTGATTGCCTACCGCAAGGACGGCATATTTTCCGTTAATTCTGCCGAAAACAATGAATTCGAATTATTGTGCACGATAATCAAACCGGTACAGTTTTCCATTGAAAACAATTTCCGCTGGTCCTCCGGTACATATAAGATCGAGCCGGGCGATCTACAGCGCATTTTCTTTGAGATTCCGCTAAAAGCAAGTTCCGCGACCATTGAAATCGAGCAGAGTGATTCAAAATTCGCCGATTTAAATGTTTACCTGTTCGATCCTGCCGGACACAAAAAGGGTAATACGTTGCGGTTTAGATCCGAATCGCGGGAGAAAACAATTTTAAGACTGGATAAGCATGAACTGGAAACAGGCACCTGGGAATTGGTACTATACTCAGATTTTCGCAACACAAAAACATCCCATGCAATTGCCGGTATTCAATTCTGCGGACTGGAAGCTGATCCCGATGAAATCACTTCTGTAAAAATACTAAACGGCTACGACCCAAGCGGTTCAGTGGAAATAATAAATCAGTACAGCGAACCGGTTGATGCCCGGCTCAGTGGGAAGATACACGGTATTCGACGCAACAGAATAATCCGTGAATATTCGGATAAATATGAGTATGCTTTTAAAGTGAATGATCAGTTTGAAAAAGTAGAATTTGAAATCAAGCTGGAGCCCGAAACATTTAATCTCTTCACTGATTTTGCCATCAATATCAGAGATTATTCCGATAAAATTTTAAAATCGGATGGTCTCAATACGCGAAAGGATAAGATTACCTTTACCCCACCGGCCTCGGGTAGTTACATCCTTGAACTCATACCGGCATTCGCTACGCATGAACCTGAAAAATGGACCGCCGAATTAACGGAAACCTTTCACTTTTTCAAAAAATTGCCTGTAAGCGGCAGCCGTTACAAATTTTACCCGAAAATTGAAAGAACGGTAAGTTTCGAAATCAATGGCACATTGCCTGTCGCGCCGGAAGGTTTTTATCTTTACGGCGAAATATGGATCGATAGTATCGATGTGAACCGCTACCGGATGGTTGTACCCGTTAAATTAGACAGCGGATTATAAAATCGCTGCAATAATAAATGCATAAAGTAAAGAAAAAGAAGCACAGGGGTATTTAGATCGTGGAAATCTTTTGGGCCGCTTTGCTCGGCGCCCTGCTTACCCTGGATACAACAGCAATGCTGCAAATCCTCATATCCCAGCCCCTTTTTGCCTGTACGCTGATTGGATGGGTTTGCGGTGACTTAACCATAGGTATGCACATCGGAATTTTAATGCAGTTACTCTGGCTGGCTGATATCCCCGCAGGCGCGTACCTTGTGCCCGAGGGTAACTCCGGATCCATTATTGCAGCGATTCTGGCAGTTAATCTCGCTTATGTACACACTGAATTGCCCCATGTTGTAATTCTTGTGACAGTCGTCTATACGCTGATATTGAGTTTTATCGGAGCGAAAATGGTAAAGCTGATACGCAACTGGAATGTGTATATACTAAACCGCGTTCTCAATTATCTTGACAGGGGACGCATTAATGCCCTCTGGAAAATGAATCTCTCGGCATTATTGTTACACTTTTTTATTATGTTTTCGTTTATCATTGCAGGGGCATATTTAGGCGTTGTTGTTTTTACTTTTATTCTTAATTATGTGCCGCAGCAATGGGATAGCTTTGCGCGCTATACGGATATCGCTGTTATCGGCACAGGAGCAGGACTGGTATTATCACTCTATCGAGGTAAGAAAATGCGTGCGGTTGTGTCCATCACGGTTTTACTTGGCGCATTGATCGTTTTTGTGTTTTAAAATTCGGGTGTTGACTTTTAGCAGATAGTATATTTAAATAAATTGCAAAGGATAAGGATATTTGTTTGAAATCGGTTAATTTTTTATCTATTGTATATGGTTATGAATAAATCAAAAAAATTAAAAAATAGTGATTTTCTATCGATATTCTGGCGGTCTTTTTTTATTCAGGCGGTTTGGAATTTTAAAAGCCTGATTTCGATGGGATTTTGTTTTTGCTTCATCCCTGTGGCGCGGCGTCTTTTTAATTCAACCGATGAAATCAGAGATTTTTTGCTGCGCCATCTCAGCTTTTTTAATGCGCATCCTTACTTTGCCTCCTATGCCCTTGGCGCGCTGGCCAGAATCGAGGAAGAAAGCGTCAACAGCGAAGCAGATAATACCGATAAGATTGAAAAATTCAAGAATGCACTTATGGGTCCACTGGGTGCAATAGGCGATCAATATTTCTGGTCGACCATTAAGCCTGGCGCCCTGCTCTTTGGTTATGCGGGAATCATATTTTTCGAAAATTTATATATCCGGTTATTGTTTTTGCTGGCCGCTTTTCTGCTGTACAATGTACCTCATTTCTATACCCGCTTATCGGGATTGCGCAGAGGCTATAAATACGGATACAACATTTATAAGCATTTGAATATCGAAAATTTTTTAACCATCAAACTAATTTATAAAATAATGGGCGCTTCCGCCCTGGGATTATTCATCGGTTATATTTTAAGCCAAAATATTCCGGGGAATTTTTTCGCCGCGATTATTTTTGCAGCGAGCAGTGCGGGTGCGTATTATCTGCGCACACATAAGAAAATGATATATTTACCAATTCTGATTCCCCTCATCGGTTCGACAGTTGTAGGAATACTGGTTACACTATTATGATTAAAGAAACGATTAAAATAAATAACAAGCACGGATTACACGCGCGTCCGGCAGCCCATCTGGTAAAGATTGCCGGCAGATTCGATTCTGAAATAAAAATTATGAAAGACGGATTAGAGGTAAACGGGAAAAGTATTATGGGTGTTATGATGCTTGCGGCGGAACCCGGTAGCGAACTGCTCTTCCTGATAGAAGGATCGGATGAGGAACAGGCATTTAATGCGCTCAGAGAATTAATAGAGAAGAATTTTTATGAAGAATAGAACACGCCGATTTAAACGGGAAATCAAATTACAGGGCACCGCAACATCGCGGGGTATCGCCATTGGCAAGGTTTTCCTGTTTAAACAATTCTCAATAAACATATCCGAACTCAACACCAAAGTGAGCGATGTGGAACATGAGATCAATCTGTTCAAAAGCGCCGTATCCAAAGTATTGGATCAGGTGAAATCCGCCCAGCAAAACAGTGAAGCCATTTACCAGGATCAATTTTCGGATATTTTCGAAAGTCAGAAAGCCTTCCTCAATGATGAGGTGCTGCAGAATGAAATCATAGAACAAATCAGGCGCACTAAAAATTCGGCGGCTCATGTGGTCTGGCAGCTATTATCAGAAAAAAGCGACTACTTCATGAATCTGGAAAATACTTATTTCCGGGAACGTGCTTACGATGTACTGGATTTGAAACAAAAGCTGATCCACGCCCTCATGGGCATAAATATCGACTACACGCTCACTACCCCATCAATTGTTGTGGCCGAAATGCTGACACCAAGCGATACAATTGAATTTAACAGAAATTTCATCCTGGGATTTTTAACGGATAAGGGAGGCAAAACTTCACATGCAGCAATTCTGGCAAGCGGACTCAGGATTCCGGCGGTCGTTAACGGACAAAATTTATCAAAAATTTTGAAACAGGATGATGAAATAATCATTGACGGTTTCAATGGAACAATTATATTGAATCCCGTTGATAAAACCCGCCGCTATTACATCGGCCTGCAAAAAAAATATCAGGAATTAGACCAGCAACTCTTAAGTCAGATACATAAAAAAGCGGTTACCGGGGATAAAGAAAAAATTGAACTGCTGGCCAACATCGAGTTTTTAACCGAGGTGAAAGATGTAAAAAATAACTATGCAGACGGCATAGGTTTATTCCGGACAGAAAGTATATTCATCGAAAGAAAGACTATGTCCGGCGAAGAAGAACAATTCACCATTTACAAAAAACTTGCCGAACAAATGGAAGATCAACCGGTAACCATCCGGACTGTCGATCTTGGTGGCGATAAATTAACAGAGCGTTATCATTCTGAAAACGAGATCAATCCATTTTTGGGCTGGCGGGCAATCCGTTACTGCCTTGATAATCCGGATATTTTTAAAATCCAGTTACGTGCAATCTACCGGGCCAGCCATTACGGCAATCTGAAAATCCTGTTGCCGATGATCTCTTCACTGGAAGAAATCATACAAACCCGAAAATTGATGCAGGAAGTGCGCGATGAATTGACATCGAAAAATATCCCTTTTAAAAAAGATTTGCCACTCGGCGTAATGATAGAAACACCGGCCGCAGCCATATCAGTACCGCGTTTTTCCAAATATGTCGATTACTTCAGTATCGGCACCAATGACCTGACCCAATACATTCTGGCCATAGACCGTACCAATCAAAAAGTTTCTAAATCGTATAACACCTTCAATCCGGCAGTGCTGCATTGTATCGGTTATGCCATCGAAGCGGCGATACGCAATGGTATTGATATTACTTTATGCGGTGAATTCGGCGCGGAGCCCGAAGCGATTCCGCTGCTGCTGGGTATGGGATTGCGCAGCTTTAGTATGAACCCATATTATCTGGCAGAGGCGAAAAAAATTATCCGTGCGGTGCAGGTTAAAGATTGCCGTAAATTGTATGAAACAATCAAAGAAATGGATACCATTGAAGAAACAGAGAGCGCATGCCATCAATTCCTGAAAGATAAGGTTCCCGATCTGAATCTGATTTTAGAGTAACCTGTTCTGCCTGTAATGATCTGACCGCGACAGAGACTGGTCATTCTCAAAACAATAAATCACCGCACGCTGCGGCACCAGGCGTAAACTGACATCTGAAACATTTGAAAACTAACGGTATGATACATAAAATCTCTGATGATCAGATAGTAACACAATTTTGGAAATAGTAGTCAGATTCGTTATATTAGGCCCTTATTTGGAACAGCATGCAGTGAAAAAATCCAAAGCACATTGTTTCGATAAATTCCGCTGCAAGCGCTCCGGAATATGTATATAGTAGTACCTGGATTAGGAGATTGAGATGGCTAATTACCTGTTTTCCTCAGAATCTGTGACCGAAGGTCACCCCGATAAAATGGCTGATCAGATATCAGACGCCATATTGGATGCGGTTTTAGATGAAGATGTTTTCGGCAGAGTTGCCTGTGAGACTTTTGTTACAACCGGACTAACTTTGATTGGCGGTGAAATTACAACGGATTGCTATGTGGACATTCCTTTAGTTGCCCGCGATGTAATTAAGCAGATCGGTTATACGAACGCCGATTTCGGATTTGATTATCATACCTGCGCCGTGATGACATCCATCGACCAGCAATCGCAGGATATTGCAATGGGTGTGGATCGTGCCGGCGCCGGCGATCAGGGCATGATGTTCGGATATGCCTGCAAAGAAACACCGGAATTGATGCCCATGCCTATTTCTCTGGCCCATAAGATAACCCAGAGACTGGCGGAAACCCGCAAGAAAAATATTCTTGAATTCCTGCGCCCCGATGGTAAATCTCAGGTTACCGTCCGTTATGAAGATAATAAACCGGTGTCTGTGGAAAAAGTTGTCGTATCCACCCAGCACAGCCCCGATGTTACCAATGAGCAAATCAGGGAAGCGGTTATCGAAGAAGTGATTAAAAAAGTTATCCCGGCAAATATGCAAAAAAATATAGATTATTTTATAAATCCCACGGGACGATTCGTCGTTGGCGGACCCCAGGGCGATACGGGTCTCACCGGCCGCAAGATTATCGTCGATACCTATGGCGGCGTTTATAGTCATGGCGGCGGTTGCTTCAGCGGAAAAGATCCCACGAAGGTGGACCGTTCAGCTTCTTATTTTGCCCGCTATGTTGCCAAGAATGTCGTCGCCGCCGGCCTGGCTGAGCGCTGCGGAATTCAGATTGCCTATGCCATAGGTGTTGCCGAGCCCGTTTCTTTAATGATTGATACATTTGGAACGGGTAAAGTATCGGATGAAAAATTGACGCAACTGGTTAACAACCATTTCGACTTCACCCCTGCCGGTATTATCGAAGCGCTGCAGCTGCGCCGCCCGATTTACAGAAAAACCGCCGCTTACGGTCATTTTGGCCGCCAACTGCCTGAGTTTACCTGGGAAAAAACCGATATGGCTAAAAAACTCACGGGATAAACCTAATACGGTTTGCGAACCGGCTGCGGCCGGTTCGTAAACCATTTTAATATTTAACTGATAAAGCAGCCTGCAAATATCGCTTGCGCAAGTTATAGTAATTATAACCGGCATTATCCATAATGTTATAAGCAGAAAACTGAAAATTCAATTCTATTTTTTTAATATTCAGGCGGTATCCTATCGTGGCGTCAAAATCATAATTGGAAGGCAGTTTCTGCACGCGAACCATTGTCTGCGTATCATAAAACCAGGCATAGCTTTTTCCTTCATAAAAATAGACGCCGGTCAGATACAATCCAAAATCTGAAAACAAGTCCAGTTGAACAGTCAGATTCTTCTCCGGCCTGTAATCATATAATTCTTTATCACTGATATCAAGTGCCGTGTAGGAAAGCGCAAGATCGGAGTATTTCAAAATTCCCTGCGCCTTAAAAGACGCCTCCAATCCATTCGTGGTATTACTGCCGCTTTGTCTCTGGGTAATAAAATCGCCCAGGGGACGTCTCAAAATTTTATTAAAACTGGTGTTTTTGAAATAGGCCAGGCTAAAATTTATATCTTTAATAAAACCCGGGTAGAGCTGACGATTTGCTTTCAATCCGATCTCGATGGAATTATTGTACTCCGGTTCCAATCCCTGCCGCATGGTATCGCTGCCCGTGGCAATGAAAATATCGCTGACATATGCGGATTCCAGCAATGTAGGATATTTTACATTCTTACCGGAATTGACATAGGGCATGTAATGCCATCCATTTCTTTTATAATTGGCTTGTACGCCCCAGGTCAGGGTAAAATCTTTGTAATTGCTGGCAGTGATATCGAACCGCGGCCCGAGATACAGCCGCCAGTTCAGGCTGCCTGTGCTGTCGTATTGATCCGCAAATGAAATGACACCGCTGGCGGCAATGCGGTTATCATACAATTGTGTTTTGTAATAGGTCCGCGTGACATCATCCGTTTTTAGTTTGGACAGATCCGTTAATTCATCGTGGAAATACTCGGACAGGGTTTGCAGTTCGACTTTGTTGAAATCGAATTTTTTTGAGATTCTGAAATTCAGCCGCTGTGTTTCGTATGCGGATATATTTCTGTTGCTTTCAAGAACAAAGCGCTCCACTTCGTCATCACTGATTATATGACTCACCGTAATATTTAAATCATTGTAACTGTTATAACTAAATGCCGTCAAGAGACTTTTTCTCGAACTGGACCATGATGGTTTATCGTAATCAAACATATAATTGAAAAATTTGACGCGAAATTGCCCCAGGCTGCCGAAGTAATCGATGTTCAGGTTATGATTTTGTTTATAGGATTGCAATAAGTCGCTCCCGGTTTTCTCACTGAATCTTTCACCGGGAAAATACTCAATTTCGGGTTTCATTTCATTGTACTGGCCAAAGTAACTGATGATCAGATTTTTTATTAACGGATAATTCAAATAACCGATATAATGTTTTTGATCAAAAGTACCCATTTTAGCCTTCAGCATCCCCTCCTTTGCGGTGCTTCTGCGGCTGTGAATATTGAGCACCCCGCCAAAGGCCCCGTTGCCTAAGAGCGGTAAATTGGCCCCTTTTAAAACCTCCATCTTATAAATGCTCTCGGTGGGAATCAGCGATAAATCGGCGGCATTATCAAAACTGACATCGTTCATCAGAACACCGTCAAAATAGACATTCACTTCACTGGGATGACTGCCGCGAATTTGAATATGCCGGCCATCCAGATCGTTGCCCTGAATTCGAACGGATGGCATTTTTTTGAATATATCGCCGATTTCACTGGTACCGTACCGTTCCAGCTCAGACAGCCCGATTTCTTCTTTCATGTGCGGAATTTCCTGCCGTGAAAGATCGATCCGTTCACCATAGATTTCGATGCTCTCCCCCAGAGTCAGACTACCCGCCGTCAGATAAATGATCGTATTATTTTTGAATTCGTGCAGCGGCTTCTTATAGCTATTATATCCCAGATAGCTGACGATAAGCGTATCTTTATCCGGGCGTTTTTTAATATCAATTCTGAAATATCCGTCGATATCGGTTACCGATCCGATTTGGTGCTTTTTTAGATAAACATCAGCGCCGCTAAGGGGTTGGGCGGTGGACTGATCCAGAACACGTCCCCTGATCTGGGTCTGTGCGATACCGCTGACAACTAAAATTAAACTAAATACCAGTACGGTAAATTTTGTATTTTTGTACATGGGCATAGATTAGAAACAGTGTATTTATAGTGCAACTTAACTTGTAAAGCTATTCGTATGTTTATTTTTGATTCAGTCAGATATGCATTCCTGACTATGGGATGAATGTTAAAAATATCAGCGTGATGATACAATCGGTCACCCCTGTGTTTTAGTTTTAGTAAGCGTTAACTTAGAGCGGCAAAATTCTAAAAGTATTCATCGATGTGGTCAAGCATATTCCTGGCATCATCCACAAAGTAAGTTTTCCAGGCCCGGTGTCCTTGCATCTCGCTAACATTTTGGGCTATAACCCATTCCAGGTCCTTTTTAAATTGTTCACGGTTTTGCATTTTGACATGAAAATACTTGGCCCGCCCCCAGCGATTGAGCAGCCAGTCGTCACCTACTTCAATTGCTTTGGCAAATAATACTTCCGATTTTTCACGGTCGCCGCCCACGCTTTCCGGGATGGCCAAATAGTACAGCGCCCAGGTAAAATGCACCGCGCCGCCGCCGAAATCGGGATTTACCTCGGACATGCGTTCCATTACCCGGCGCGCTCGCTTGATCCAGCGAAAGTTGATCATTTGTCCCAGCGGACCGAGCGACTCTTTATAATAGTAAAATACTGCCGTCGCCCAGAAGAGCATGGGCTCCATCTCCCGCTCCGACAATACTTCAACCGCCTCCCAGACTTCGGCGCCATTATCGATCAGCTCCTTAAAATCGGGATTGGTATACATTGCGCGTTCGTTATAATACAAGGCCTTTTTAAAGCAATTCTTTTTGTCATCGCCTTCTTTACAGTAACCGTCTCCACGCAGCAAATACAAATGACCGAGCGCCGACAAGGCCTCGAAATTGTCCGGTTCAACCTGCAGCGCCGATTCATAGAGATTAATAATCTCCTCCAAATCAGCGGCATTATATGAAGTCAGCAGCATCCGATCGGCATTTCGTATTAAATCTTCGGCTTCTCCGGCGGAACTTTCACTTTCCGGAATTTGCCAGTTTGGATTGTAGGTGAAGCATCCGCTAATGACAATGCAAAGGCAAAAAATAAAAAAATAGGATGATTTCAATGGCATAACCTGACTCCTCTGTTATCATGAAAAGAAAAATGCTTTATATAAAATAAACCGAAAAATGGGATAATGCCAGCGTAAAATTCGAAAGTGTAATCGCGCGGTTATCGAATTAAAAATATTCTGTGATTTTTATAGACCCAAATTTTTACTGTATAATTTTTCTGCTTATTATCTGCAAAATAGCAATTGCACGAGAAATTCAAATAATTTCGATCCAGGGAAGATTAAGACTATAAAATCCGTTATAGAAATAAAAATGGAAAACATGGGAATTTTTAAAATAAAATGTACAGCCAATTTGTGAATAAAAATATTAAACAGATTGCTAGAACTTTTCCAATTTACCTTGAAAAGATCTGAAGTTAATTATTTACATGAATTTCCAGGGATACATAACATACAGGAGGTAGCATGAAGCGTATTCTTATTTTATTCATACTGATTTTTTCCATCAGTCAGGTTAGCGCCGGTTTAATGGATCCGCCCGGTTCACCGGCCCTGCAGAAAGGTGATTTGCTCATCGGCGGAAAACTGGCCCTTGGTTCGGTCTATGGCGCCAAT
>CAYXRA010000097.1:10863-16366 GCA_964467525.1 uncultured Calditrichaceae bacterium | reverse complement strand
TTTTATACTGCTGCGTATGATGTATAATACCCACACAAAACGACATAGAACCTGTTTTGTAATTTTTCCCCATTTTGCGAAGAACCACAAAGCCCGCAAAAGATTCACAAATAATACAAATACCCCAAAATCAAAATCTCTGCACAGTGAATTAAAATGCGGTAAATCAGGAATTCAAATTCCTGATCGAATAAAGTCGCATTGAAATATCTGCAAAATTTATTAAGTTAAAAATCTATTGTAGTATTGATTTTACATGACGAAATATAAACAGGAACGACATATAAAATGGTGGTTTTCCGGTTTTTTTTATAAATCCGGAACTCAATCATAAACTTGTATTATAAACATGATTATAAGTAGATTATACGCTGAATTGTTAGTTAAAGGTATTCAATTTACAGATGTCATCTAAAGCTGCATTACATACGCTGGGTTGCCGTCTCAATCAGGCGGAAACGGAAATTATTGCAAAAAACCTGCAGGATAAGGGATTCGAAATTGTTCCCTGGGGTGCGCAGGCCGATTTAACCGTGATCAACACCTGCACCGTCACCGGTCAGGCCGAGTCCAAATGCCGTCAGGCCGTGCGCCAGAGTATCCGCAAAAATCCGGCGACTTTCGTGGCCGTTATAGGGTGCTATGCCCAGATGTCCGTGGAGACCATCAGTCAGATCGAAGGCGTTGATCTGATCGCCGGCAACGAACACAAAATGAAACTGGCGGATATTTTGCATGATGATTTGAAGAAAAATGATACGCCGGTCATCCATCATTCGAAGAAAATTTCCCGTGATCCGTTTGTCATCGAAACAATCGGTCTGTACGATACACAGACGCGGGCCAATCTGAAAATTCAGGACGGCTGTAATTTCGTCTGTTCCTTCTGCATTATTGCCAAGGCGCGGGGTCCGGCGCGCAGCCGCCAATACGAGGACATTATCGATGAGGCAAAACGACTGATCGACCGCGGTTTCAAAGAAATTGTTCTGACCGGCGTCAATATCGGCACCTGGCGGGAAAACGGAAGACGCTTTGTCGATCTGCTGCAGGGTCTGGATAAAATCAGCGGTCTGCAGCGCCTGCGGATCAGTTCTATCGAGCCGACCACGGTGGACCGGGAAGTGATTGATTTTATGGCCGCTGCAAAAACAGTTTGCCGGCATCTGCACATTCCGCTGCAGAGCGGAGATAACCGCATTCTGGATTCCATGCGCCGCAAGCACACGAGCGATTATTTCAATGATATTGTGGAGTATGCCGCGCAAAAGATTCCGGGCATTGGTCTGGGTACGGATATCATGGTCGGTTATCCGGGCGAAAATCAGGACGCGTTTGTGAACACCAAAAAGTTGATCGCCGATTCGCCGGTCAATTATTTTCATGTGTTCAGTTATTCCGATCGCCGCGGCACAACGGCTTTCAAACTGAAGCCCAAAGTCGATTATCATGAAAAGAAAAAGCGCAACCGGATCATGATCGAGGTAGGCAAGCGAAAAAAGGCTGCCTTTTATCAGTCTTTTATCGGCCGGAAAATCGATGTCCTCTTTGAAGAGCAGTCCAATGGTCACTGGGAAGGATTCAGCGATAATTATATGCGCATCAAAGTGAAAAGTGACCGCGATTTGAAAAATGAATTGCTTCCGGTGCAACTGACTGAAACGGACGGCGAGCAGATTAGCGGAGTTTTGATTTGAAGAAAATTTACATAGAAACCTACGGCTGTCAGATGAATGTCTATGACAGTGAGATAATTAAAAGCATCCTGACTAAGGATAATTACCAGTTTATCGGGCAGCCGGAAAAGGCCGACGTCATTTTCCTGAATACCTGTTCGGTTCGGGAAAATGCCCACCAGAAAGTGAATCAGCGTATTCACGTGCTCAAGCAGTTGCGCAGGCATAAAGAAGGTCTGGTGATGGGCGTGCTGGGCTGCATGGCCCAAAACCTGCGCAGGGAGCTGCTGGAGGAGAATATCGGCGTCGATCTGATCGCCGGACCGGATAGCTATAAAAAACTGCCGGCGATGTTGAGGGAGCTGGCAGATCAGAAGGGCAGCGCGGCGCAACTTTCACTTTCCGAGTTTGAAACCTACAGTGATATTTTTCCCATGCATCAGCCCGGCGTGAATGCCTGGATTGCCGTAATGCGCGGTTGTGATAATTTCTGCACCTTTTGCGTGGTGCCCTACACGCGCGGCCGGGAGCGCAGCCGCGACCCGCAAAGCGTGCGCGGCGAAGCCGAGAAACTGGCCGCCCAGGGTTTCAGGCAGATCACACTGCTCGGCCAGAATGTCAATTCTTATCGCTATGAAAATTCCGATTTTGCCGCCTTAACGGAACTGGTCGCCGGCGTCGACGGTATTGAGCGGGTGCGTTTCACTTCGCCGCATCCGAAGGATTTCCCGGAAAATCTGGTCGATCTGATTGCCCGTCATCCAAAGGTGTGCAGGCATATCCACCTGCCCCTGCAGGCAGGCAACAGCCGCGTGCTCGATCTGATGAACCGTACCTACAGTAAAGAACAGTTTCTAAATCTGGCTGCGAACCTGCGCGAAACAATTCCCGGTCTGGCGCTGACGACCGATATCATCGTCGGGTTTCCCACGGAAACCGAGGCCGAATTCCGGGATACGCTGGATGTGATGCGGCAGGTAGCGTTCGATGCGGCCTTCACTTTTAAATATTCCGAACGTAAAGGAACGATTGCCTCGCGAAAATATCCCGATGATGTATCAGAAGATGAAAAAACCTCGCGTATAACCCGTCTCGTGCAGTTGCAGCGTGAGATTTCACTCAAACGCAATCAGGCCCATTTGGGACAGGTGTTTGAAGTGCTGATCGAGGGTCCGGCCAAAAAGCCGGGTCAGATGCAGGGACGCACGGATGGAAACAAGATTGTCGTTTTCCCGGATAGCGGAATGGAAAACGGCACGATGATTAATGTCAACGTTGAAGAAGTGACCGCAAATACACTGATCGGAAAGCCGCTATAACAGCCTGTTTAGTCGGGAAAGGATAGCCTTTGTTCACATTCGATAAAGACCTGTATATTCCGGAAATTGATTTGTGGCTGGACAGCAGACGGGTTAAGCCGCATGGCTTTATTTCCCATGCCCATGCCGATCATATTGCCCGTCATAAAAAAATATTATGTTCGCCGCCCACTGCGGAATTGCTGCGCATCAGGGTAAAAAATCCCGTAATCAACGCCGTTGACTACAAAAGCCCCGTACCACTGCGCGACGCAACGGTTACGCTGCATACGGCCGGTCATATTCTCGGTTCGGCGCAGATTAAAATTGCCGGCAAAAACCGCTCGCTGCTCTACAGCGGTGATTTTCGTCTGCGGGCCGGCAGAACCGCGGAACCGTTCGAGCTGGTTAAGGCCGATATTCTGATCATGGAAACGACCTTCGGCAAAGCCCATTATAAAATGCCGGAACGGCAAAGCGTGGAAGATACCTTAATAACACTGTGCAGCGATCTTTTGAAAAGAAACAAAGTGCCGGTGGTTTTTGCCTATGCCCTGGGAAAGGGGCAGGAAGCGCTAAAGATTTTAAGCGACGCCGGCTTGCCCGTGGCCGTCGCTCATGAAATCGCCCGCTACCTGCCGGTCTATCAGCGGCACGGTATATCATTCGGCCGGTTTATTAAATTTAATCGCCAGTATCCGGCGGGACATGTATTGCTGTTACCCGTTGGTTATAAGTACCGAAAATTTTTACGGAATATCAGCGGCGTTTATACGATTTTCTTGTCGGGCTGGGCGCTGGATCAGTCGCCGCCCTTTCGATTTAATGTAGACCGGGCGCTGCCCATCAGCGACCACGCTGATTTTGATGAGCTGATCGAACTGGTGGAAAAAGTCAATCCCGCTGAAATTTACTGCACGCACGGATTCGATTCGTTCGTCAGTGCGCTGCGTAATGCCGGTTACCGGGCGCGCAGTCTTGAAGACTGCAATCAACTGGATTTATTCAGGGATTAGATTCGTATCGCCGGCCGGTTGCATCACATCATAAAAATATTTAACATTTGCTCCGTTGAAATTTACAGAGGATGGTAGTACCGCGATGAAAAAAATTAAGCTTCCCAATACACTGGTGCTGATATTTTCAATTATGCTGCTTACGGCTGTGCTGACATGGATACTGCCCGGCGGTGAATATGAACGGATTGAGAAGGATAACCGCGAAATAATCGATCCCGAATCTTATCGTGAGATTGACAGTATTCCGCAGGGACTGGGCGCGATTTTACAGGCGCCGATTAAAGGTTTTGTTTCGGCCGCTAATATTATTGCCTTTGTACTGATTGTCGGCGGGGCATTTACGATTATTCAGAAAACCGGGGCTATCGATGCCTTTATTCACCGCATCGCCGCGGCCCATCAGAAATCGGGATTGGTGCAGATTTTAATCATACCGCTTACGATGGCTATTTTTTCCATCTTCGGCTCTATTTTCGGTATGAGCGAGGAGGTGATTCCCTTTATTCTGGTTTTCGTGCCATTAGCCATATCTCTGGGATACGATTCCATTGTCGGCGTATCGATCCCGTTTCTCGGCGCCGGGGCCGGTTTTGCCGGTGCGATTCTTAATCCTTTTACCATCGGCATCGCCCAGGGCATTGCCGAACTGCCCATATCTTCGGGATTGAATTACAGGCTGATTGTCTGGTTCCTGCTGACCGGCATTGTGGTGGCATTTGTGTACATGTACGCCCGGCGCATCCGTAAGAATCCCAGGCGCAGCATCATGTGGGAAGCCGATCAGTACTGGCGCGATCGGGTGTCAGAAAATTACGACCAAAACGGGAACGGTCAGTTCAGCAAACAGCACCGCTTAATATTGATTTTATTCGCAGGAGCCATGCTGCTTTTACCCATCGGCGTCAAATATTTTGGCTGGTACATCAATGAGATATCGGCCCTGTTTTTCGGACTGGCGATCATCACCGGGATTATTTCACATTTAACGATAAATGAACTGGCCGAAAATTTTGCCGACGGGGCAAAAGACTTTATCGTTGTGGCATTTATCATAGCATTTGCAAAGTCCATTGTGGTCATTGCCTCCGATGGACAGATTATCGATAGCATCCTGCATGGTTTATCGGGACTGGTGAGCGGAGCGCATCCGGTGTTTGCGGCCCAGCTCATGTTTGTGGTACAAAGCACCATCAACGTGTTTATTCCCTCCGGAAGCGGTCAGGCGGCGCTGGTAATGCCGATTATGTCCCCGTTGAGCGACCTGATCGGTGTAACCCGGCAGACTGCGGTGCTGGCATTTCAGATGGGCGACGGTCTGACCAATATGATTATCCCCACATCGGGGGTAACCATGGGCGTGCTCGGCGTGGCCAGAATTCCTTACGAAAAGTGGTTCCGCTGGATGCTGCCGCTGCAAATCATTTTATTTGTGATGGCGTTGCTGCTTCTAATTCCGCCGGTTTTAATGCACTGGGGACCGTTTTAGATGTTTATGTGTTTATCTGTTTAA
>CAYXRA010000097.1:0-10763 GCA_964467525.1 uncultured Calditrichaceae bacterium | reverse complement strand
CCTGGGAATTGGTCCGAAATCTGATGCGGCGCAATTATCATCAACCTGCTTCTGGTTCTTCGCGCCCGGAATAGCCGTTTGGCAGGCCGGATGGGAAATGCAGAAACGCAAACTGACCTGGGCCATGGTCTGATCCGGATAGCGGTCAAACAACGGCTGCATTTTTTTTAGTTGTCTGAAATAGGTTTCCATTTTTTCTTTGGAAAGATTCATGCTGCGGTGATCATCATTGCTGAAGGTAGTTTCACGGGTAAACTTGCCGGTTAAAAATCCGAAAAGCAGCGGAATGCGCACGATTACACCGATACCGAATTTTTCGGCCATTGGAAATAATTTTTTTTCAGCTACCCGTTCCAGCAGATTATAGCGCACCTGAATCACATCGAGTAATTCGCTGTGCCTTTCCAGCAAATGCGCCTGTGCGCTTTCCTGAAATGATTGGATGCTGAGTCCGGCGTGCTTGATTTTTCCGTCTTTTTTCAACTGTTCCAGCGCCAGCCAGGGATCGTCGCGTTCAAGTTTTTCCAGATCGGGACTGTGCAATTGCAGAATGTCCAGTGCTTCCACACCCAGGCGTTTAATACTCTGCTCGGCGGCGAATATGATGTAATCTTTGGTATAAGTTTGGATAATCGGTCCGTAACCGACATCATCCTCTTCAGTGGCGTTGTAAAAATCATTACCCGCCTTGGTGGCAATCACGACCTCATTCTTTTCCCGTTTTTTGATCACGTCGGCAATCAGATTTTCCGAATGACCAAATCCGTACACATCTGCGGTATCAATCAAAGTAACGCCCTTATCCAGGGCCGCATCCAGCGCTTTTTTCGATACTTCGTCATCGGTTTCACCCCAGTTCATCCCGCCGATGGCCCAGGCGCCAAAACCAATTGTAGAGACTTTTGGTCCCCGTTTGCCTAATTGTTTATACTGCATAATACCTCACAGAATTATAATTATACTTCTCGCTTATAACTTATTGATTTTATTAGTGCTTTCAAAAGAAATTTTTTACGTCTTTTCAACACACAAAATTTGCTCCGTCAGGGATTATTTTTTAAATTCGCACCGTTTATTTGTAACGGCGGAAATTAAGGTAGCCGTAATTTAGTGAACAGGTATACCGGGAAATTCTGCCGGTTTTTATTTGGGTATTAAATTACAGAATTGTATATTTTTCCGATTTACGAAAATAAGGCATTTTACATAAATGAAGCGCACTTTTTTTAAGTCCAAACTACATCGCGCCACGGTTACAGAATCCGACCTGAACTACGCAGGCAGTCTTTCGATGGATCCCGACCTGATGACATCGGCGGATATTTTACCCTATGAAAAAATTGAAGTTTATAATATCAATACGGGTGACCGTTTTTCCACTTATGCCATCAAAGGCAAACAAGGCAGCGGGGAAATAGGATTAAACGGCGCCGCCGCTCGCTTGGGGCATGTCGGTGACTTAATTATTATTGTTACTTATGTTCAGCTTGATCATTCCGAGATAAAGAACCATCGGACAAAAGTTGTTTTAGTCGATGAAGAAAATAAAATAAAATCCATCCGGGAAGAAGCGATTATATAATCATATCAGCAAAATAATGGAATCCGAATCTAAGTATTTTCGATTTTTAAAGCCCTTATATCATCAAATATTAAATTATTTTGAAAAAGCCAAAATGACCGAACACACGTTTGTTCTGATCGTTGCGGTTATTATCGGTTTTTTGGGCGGTTATGGTGCTGTTCTGATTCAGTATCTGATAAAACTTTTTCAAAGACTTTTCTGGCAGGCTGAATTTAATCTGGGTACGCTGACCTCCATTGCCTGGTATTGGAAGCTGCTTATTCCCACTTTCGGCGGGATTATCGTTGGACTGGTGATACGCTACGTTTCCAGGGAAGCCAAGGGCCATGGCGTACCCGAAGTGATGGAGTCGATTGCCCTGCGCAACGGGATTATCAGGGCCCGTGTTGTTTTGGCTAAACTTTTTTCGTCGGCGATCTATATTGCATCCGGCGGCTCTGTGGGCCGGGAAGGGCCGGTAATACAGATTGGTTCGGCCGTCGGATCGGTGGTTGGTCAGTTTTTTAAGGTGAATCCCAAACGGATGCGTACCTTTGTTGCCTGCGGCGCGGCCTCGGGGATCGCCGCGGCCTTCAACGCACCGGTTGCCGGCGCCCTGTTTGCCGTGGAAATTATTCTCGGTGACTTCGCTGTACCCCAGTTCAGTCCGATTGTGATCTCTTCCGTTGCGGCAACCATCGTTTCACGGCATTATCTTGGTGATTTCCCGGCCTTCGAAGTGCCCAAATATCATCTGGTTTCACCGCTGGAATTAATCAATTATGTGATTCTGGGATTTCTGGCCGGATTGGTAGCCCTTGCTTTTATCAAGGTTTTGTATAAGTCGGAAGATATCTTCGACAGTATTAAATTACCGGATTGGGTAAAAGGGGCTGTCGGCGGACTGATGATCGGGATGATCGGTATTCTGTTTCCGCAAATTTTCGGCGTCGGTTATGATACCATGGATGCCGCGCTCAAAGGTAAACTGATCTGGTATTTCGCTTTTGGACTGGTTTTCCTCAAAATCGCCGCTACATCGATCAGCCTGGGTTCGGGCGGGTCCGGCGGTATTTTTGCCCCTTCGCTTTTTCTGGGGGCGATGCTGGGTGCTTTCTACGGTGATGTTGTGCATTACCTGTTTCCATCCTGGACCGCCGAAGCAGGCGCTTATGCGCTGGTGGCCATGGGCGGCGTTGTCGGCGCGGCTACCCACGGCCCAATCGCTGCCATTCTGATCATTTTTGAAATGTCCAATGATTATAAAATTATTTTACCGTTGATGATAACGACGATCATCGCCACGCTGCTGGCCACCCGGCTGCACAAAGAATCAATCTACACCCTTAAACTGGTGCGACGGGGCATCAACCTGTTTGCCGGTCGTGAGGTGAATGTTTTGCGCTCTTTGAAGGTTGCCGATGTTATTAAGCAGAGCATCGACCTGGTGCACGAAAAAACGCCGTTCAGCGAGGTGCTCGAAAAAACAGTCAACTCCGCCCATAACTACACCTATGTGACCGACGACAAAAATAACATTGTCGGCTATATTTCAATGCACGAAATCCGCCAAACCATCATGGATTACGATACGCTGAAGCATCTGCTGATTGCCCGCGATATTGCCCAGCCACACGTTCAGACGGTGCGTGAATCGGATAATCTGGATGCTGTTATGAAAAAACTCGGTCGCTCGGGACTGGATGAGATGCCGGTAATTGCCAGTAGCGGCAACGGTGAGATCGTCGGCACAATCTGGCAGACGGATGTCATCGCCGCCTATAACCATCAGATTTTCCTGCGCGACATGTCCGGCGAAATGGGGCAGAGTATCGGCCATTTAACGAAGGATAAAACCGTCCACGTCGTAGATAAATACCATTTTAATGAGGAAGATGTGCCGGCAACCTGTGTTGGCCGCACGCTTGAAGGCATCGCCCTGCGGAAAAGATATAATGTTGAAGTTTTACTGATCAAGCGGCGATATTTGGATTCGGGCAAAGAAAAAGTCGAATATATTCAGCCAAGCGGTAAAACTGTTTTACAAATGAATGATAAATTATTAGTTTTCGGAACCGAAAAGGATATTGAGCGATTTAAGAAAGTTTAGGCGATTGGAAAAGTTAATTTGAAAAAACCCGAAAAACACCATTCCACCGGAATGAATAAATCATGAAAGAAGTACCCATTGATTTTACCAATCATCAAAAAACGAGAAAACTGTTACTACAGTAAGGTAAATTTAGTTATATTGGTCAAATTTTGTAAGGAGTAGCAATGTTATATTTTAATGAAGAGCATGAAATGGTGCGTAAGATGGTACGCGATTTTGCCAAAAAGGAAGTGGCTCCCATTGCTATTGAAACGGATGAAACGCAAAAATTTCCGGCAGAAGTATTCGGCAAAATGAAAACACTGAATTTACTCGGTATGCCGTTTGATGAAGCATACGGCGGGGCCGGTTTTGATAACATCTCATATACCATAACGCTGGAAGAGCTGGCACGGGCCTGTGCATCGACGGCATTATCCTATTCGGCGCATGTTTCATTAGCCGCAGCTCCGATTGATGAATTCGGTTCGGAAGAACAAAAGCAAAAGTATCTCGTACCACTGGCCAGGGGGGATAAACTGGGTTCATTCGGTCTGACCGAACCGACCTCCGGCAGCGATGCCGGCGGAATGAAAACAACGGCTGTTAAAAAGGGTGATCAATATATTCTTAACGGATCAAAAATATACATTACCAATGCCGAGGTGGCCGATATTTTTGTCGTTGCCGCGATAACGGACAAGCACAAAGGGGTAAAGGGTATCTCGAATTTTATAATCGAACGCGATACGCCCGGTTTCGAAGTGAGTAAAAAAGAAAATAAATGCGGCATGCGCGGATCACCGACCTGCATGCTCCATTTCAGTGATAGTCCGGTGCCTGCATCGAATCTGTTAGGTGAGGCGGGACAGGGATTCAAACAATTCCTGAAAATTCTAAACGGCGGCCGGGTCGGAATTGCCGCCCAGGCGCTGGGTATTGCCAAGGAGGCGCTTAAACGCAGTACGTATTATGCTCAGGAACGCGAGCAGTTTAATCAAAAAATCGGTGAATTTCAGGCGATCCAATTTAAAATTGCCGATATGGCCACGAAAATTAAAGCAGCGGAACTGATGATTTATCACGCCGCCTGGTTAAAACAGGAAGGCAAACCCTATATCAACGAAGCGGGTATGGCAAAATTATTCGCTACGGAAATGGCCACTGCCGTGGCAAATGAAGCCATTCAGATTCACGGCGGTTACGGCTACATGAAAGAGTATGAGGTGGAGCGGATGTGGCGCGATGCGAAATTACTGGAGATCGGCGAAGGTACCTCTGAAGTGCAGCGCATCGTTATCTATCGTGAAATACTTAAAAATATGAACAGGTTGTGATTGAAATGAGCTTTGCAAAAAAGTGGGAACAATTCGTCGAAAATCTTGAGGAGTACAAGGTCCGAAAAACTTCGATGCTCGATATCGTGACCAAGGCGTTGCTTTTCATTGTATTGCTGGTCACCATCCCGATAATGTTTTCCGCGGACCGGTCGATTCGTTTGACCGATATGAAGGTCGGCAGCATCGCCTCCAAAAAGGTTGTGGCGCCGTTTCAGTTTTACATTTTGAAAACGGAAGATGAGCTGGAAAAGGAACGCCGCGCCGCCGTTAATGAAGTGCCCTATTACTTCACCTATAACGATTCCATCACCGATGCCCAGATAGAGCGCCTCGATCAGATTTTTAGCTATCTGTTAAGGAATCATCCCAAAAATGCCAACCTCGATTCAACGGATATTACCCGTGAAGAATATCTTTCGGCTAAACGGGATGAGCTTAAACTGCTGTTCGATTTTAATATTTCGCAGGCCAATTTAAACGTCATTTTTGACATTTTAAATGCCCGTGATCGGGTTAATCACTTACGCAATATAATCGATACGGCAAAAAACTTTATTAACAACGGTATTCTTAGTATAAGTTTGTCCTCGATAATAAGACCGAAAATAGCGGTGATGCGAAATGACGTGGAATATAATTTGCCCGGAGATGCCCGTGCGGATATTGAGACCGTACAGAAAAATATTGAAAATAAACTGCTTGAAAAATTCAATGTAAATCAGACCATTATACTGAATTATTTTTTCAATCAGATTGTCGAAGCCAATTTAATTTACAACCGCCGTTTAACGGAAAGATCCGTTCAAAACGCCGTGGAAAATATATCGCTTTACGAAGATCTGGTTTATGAAAATCAACGCATTGTCGACGCCAATGAATTAATTACGGAAGAGGTTTACCAGAAACTTTACTCCCTCGAGCATGCCCGTATGGAGCGCAATAAGCGGGAGGGCACTTTAAAGTATAATATCATTTTTCTGGCCAAGATGATGCTGATTGCATCGATTATTTTAATTTTCGGTTTGTATCTGTACTCGTTTCGTAAAAAGATATACACCAATAACAAAATGCTGTTCATGATCAGCATTATACTGATGCTGGTGCTGATCATTGCCGCAATTATCAGCGGACCGTTGAACTGGCACGCTTACGTTATACCAACAACCATCGCCTCCATGCTGCTGGTTATCTTAATCGATTCGGGCATTGCCTTTGTCGGCACGGTTGTACTGGCGCTGATTTTGGGCGGCATTCAGGGTGGCGGCTATGATCTGGCGCTGGTTACCATTATCAGCGGTATGGTCGCCATATTTTCCGTACATAAGATTCGACGCCGCAACCAGGTTTTTAAAGCCATCATTTATATCGCGGCGGCGTATCTCTGGGTTATTGTTTCGCTGGCCGCCCTGCGCATGGAACCGATTAGCGAATCGTTGCGCCTGTTCGCCTTTAACCTGCTGCCCAATGCCGTACTGTCGCCGTTGATTACATTTATGGTACTGGGCGCTTTCGAGAAGCTGTTTGATATTACCACTGATGTAACCCTGCTGGAATTGTCCGATCTGAATCATCCCGTTTTAAAACGTTTGTCGATGGAGGCGCCGGGTACATTTCATCACAGCATGGTGGTGGGTAACCTGGCGGAAAGCGCCGCCAAAGCCATCGATGCCAACTCGCTTCTGGCCAGGGTTGGCAGCTACTATCATGATATCGGCAAGATGGAAAAACCGGAATATTTCGTCGAAAATCAGATGAATGCCGCCAATCGCCATAACCAGCTCGCCCCGCGGATGAGCGCGCTAATTCTGGCATCGCACGTCAAAGCGGGTATCGATTTGGCTAAAAAGTACGGCATCCCCAGACTCATTCGCAACTTCATTCCGGAACATCACGGAACGGGCATTATGCAGTATTTTTATAATAAAGCGATTGAGAAAAAGGGCGCCGATACCGATGTTAATGCCGCGGATTTCCGCTATCCGGGACCCAAACCGCAATCCAGGGAGACGGGTATTGTCATGCTGGCCGATTCGGTTGAGGCGGCAACGCGAACGATTAATAATCCCACGCCCAATAAAGTACGCGCCTTCGTGGAAGATCTGGTCGACAAAAAATTTAAGGACGGCGAGCTGGATGAGTGCGATCTGACCCTGCGTGATCTTAAAAGAATCGTCGATGCTTTTATGCCTATTTTATTCGGCGTGTTTCAGCACCGGATCGAATATCCTGATCTTGATAAAAAGAAAAATGTCCAGAAGGCAAAACAGAAAACCGAGAAAGTTACTCAGAATGGAAATTCGGATATACAATCGTAAAGATGATCTGCTGCTTACGGATGAACAGGTTGCCGCACTTGCGGATTTTGTGTGCCAGGAAATTGACCTCGATGGAAAAAGCTGTGATATTATTTTTGTCGATGATAAAAAACTGGCCGCCATGCATGCGGAATATCTTAATGATCCTACTGAAACGGATGTGATAACCTTCGATCTCGGCGATGATCAGATCGAGGGCGAAATCTATATCAGTCATGAAGCCGCGAAGGCCCAGGCCGTAACATATCATGTTTCCTACGACGAAGAAGTGCTGCGGTTGATTATCCACGGATTATTACATCTTAAAGGGTATACAGACACCGAACCCGGCCAGAAGAAAAAAATGAAAGCCGAAGAAGATTGCTTACTGGGGAAAACACGGATTGAAGTCAGTAATAAATTCAAGGCCATGATTTGAAAACCTTAGTTTCGTTTCGTAAAATTCAGGGAAATAAGAGAAACTCCGGAAAAATACCGGATGTGGCCTCAGCGCACGTCGGATTATGATAAGTTGAACGAATTCAGGAGGAAAATTTAATAATTGGACCCATCATCATTAATCTATCTTTTAACATTTGTCATTTTACTCAGTCTGTCCGCGTTATTTTCAGGATCGGAAACCGCATACTTTTCGCTCCCCAAATCAACGCTGCTGAGATTATCGCGCAGTAAAAAGTTATCGGAAAAACAAGTTGCCGAATTGATCCGGGAACCCAAAAAACTGCTTATTTGCATCATCATCGGAAATACAATCGTCAATGTGGCCATTGCCTCCCTGGCAGCCCTGCTCACCATGCAGATGGCCCGCGCCAATAATTTTAATGAACTGTTAGTTTTATTTTTAAATGTTATCGTCGTTACGCTGGTTATTTTATTTTTCAGTGAAATTGTACCGAAAGTCACCGCGGTTAAGAAAGCGCGCCAGTATGCCGTACGTGTATCTTTTGTGTTAACATTCTTTTATTTTGTACTTTACCCGGTTATCCTCGTTTTTCACATGATCACCAGTTTGCTGACGGTTTCGCTGGGACTGGATAAGGACAAGCAAAAACTGTCCGAAGAAGAGCTGCGCACGCTGATCGATGTCGGTGAAGAAAAGGGCGCGCTGAAAAAAGATGAAAAGGAAATGATCCACAGCATCTTTGGCATGAGCGGAATTGTTGTCCGGGAAATCATGGTACCGCGCACTGATATGGTTTGTATCGATCGCACGGCTACGATTACACAGGTGTTAAACCTGTTAAAAGAAAAACTGCACAGCCGCATTCCGGTTTACTCGGAAACCGTCGATAATATCGTTGGTATTTTATATCTCAAGGATTTGTTGCCCTTCATTAAAAAGCGCAGCACCGTGGATGTGGATCTGGCGAAACTGGTGCACCCGCCGTATTACGTGCCGGAACAGAAAAAAATAAATGAAATGCTGCGGGAATTTCAGGCTGAAAAGAATCACCTGGCCATTGTCGTTGACGAGTACGGCGGCACCTCGGGACTGGTTACCCTGGAGGATGTCATCGAGGAAATCGTCGGTGAAATTCAGGATGAATACGACAGCGAACTGCCTGATTTTGAAAAAATTGATGAAGATACCATGCAGGTGAACGCGCGCATGCAGCTGGATGAGATCAATGAAGAGCTGGGACTGGATTTACCCACCGAAGAAGGCGTCGATACGCTGGCCGGATTTCTGCTGGGACAGTTTGGATCGGTGCCGAAATCCAAGGATAAACTGGCCTACAACGGCTATGAGTTCGTTATCGAGAAGGCGACGAAAAAACGGATTCAACTGGTCACGATAATAAGAAAGAAACCGGGATAATATCCTCCTAAAATCCGGGATAAGGTGCGCATCCGGCAATGCAATCGTCGATGATAACCGCGCTCCGGATGCTTCGTCCGAAAAACGATAGCGCAGCGCTTTACACCGGAATTAACCGGGAACATACTTGTTCCGGATAATTGATTTTAAGGATAATCATGATTGAAATGCAGTATAAAACCTCACCCCCGTCCCTTCCCCGCGCGCGGGGAGAGGTGAAGGGCTGGGGATTGGATATGGCAATTACGACCCTGCAAATATTTAAAAAACAATACATTTATTACGATCTACAAATTATTTTGGACGGCAATTAACCGGGAACATAATTTTTAAATGACTGAACCCACGGAAAATCTCTATAAAAAAATACCTTCGGTCAATATACTGGTCGAAGCGCTCGCCGCTGCATTTCCGGACATCGATCTATTGTATTTGAAAAGAATGGTGTTGCGGAAACTGGATGAAGTGCGCCGGCATCCGAACCGTTTTCAGCTGCATAAATTAGAACGGGAATCTTTTCAGGAAAAACTGCTCGAAGATATATCGGCGGAGCTGCGGCAACTGCTATCCGGCACCCTGCAAAAAGTGATCAACGCCAGCGGGGTCGTTTTGCACACCGGACTGGGCCGGGCGCCCCTGAATCCCCGGTTTGCCGAAGAATTGCAGAATATGAGCCGTTACGTCAATCTGGAAATTGATCTGGACAGCGGGCGGCGCGGGGAACGCAGCGATCATATCCGCACGCTGCTGCAGGTGCTCAGCGGCGCGGAGGACGGCCTGGCTGTCAACAACAATGCCGCGGCGGTGATGCTGATGCTGAGTTCCGTGGGCCGCAGGAAAGAAGTCATTTTGTCGCGCGGTGAAATGGTGGAAATCGGCGGATCGTTTCGTCTGCCGGAAGTGATGCGCATCAGCGGCTGCAAGCTGCGCGAAATCGGCACAACCAACAAAACCCATTTGTACGACTACGAATCGGCCATTAATAAAAAGACCGCCGCCATTTTAGTCTGTCACCCCAGCAACTATGAAATCAACGGATTTACGGCCAAACCGGATTTAGGGGACATCGTCGAACTGGCCCGCGGCCACAACCTGCCGGTTCTATTCGATCTCGGCAGCGGCTCGCTGGTCGATACCATCCATTTCGGGGAAGCATCCGAACCACAGGTCAGCCAGATCGTGGAAACGGGCGTCGATCTGATTTCTTTTTCCGGCGATAAGCTGCTGGGCGGACCGCAGGCCGGCATCATTGTCGGCAGGGAACAGTGGGTGCGGAAATGCGCTAAAAATCATATGCTGCGCGCCCTGCGTCTGGATAAATTTATTCTGAAAATGCTCCAGCAGACATTGATTGCCTATCTTTACGGCGACCGTGTTTTTGAAGCGCTCGACGGTTTGAGCGCCCTGACGGGTAAAGCCGGAAATCTGAAAATCCGCTCTGAAAAATTTAAATCGGCCCTGCCCGCGCACCTGCAGGCGCAGACGGAAATCGTGGAAACGGCCAGCAGGGTAGGGAGCGGCGCCTATCCCACAATGAAAATTCCCACCTGGGCTGTAAAAATAAGACCGCGGAAAATGAAAACAAACCGCCTGGCCAGACTGCTGCGCGCCAACGATCCGCCGGTGATTACCT
>CAYXRA010000096.1:0-16416 GCA_964467525.1 uncultured Calditrichaceae bacterium | reverse complement strand
CCCCAGCCCAGCAGATTATCAGGCAACGCGTTTTGACCGGCGGTACTGCGCAACGCTTCGCCGATTTGTTCCGGCGTCAGATCGGGATAGGCGCTTAGCAGTAATGCGGCGGCGCCGGCAGCCAGGGGACAGGCAAAGGATGTACCGCTGCTGCGTGTATATTGGGTAGTATCGTAGGGATAAGCCACATACACCTGGTACCCCATCGCCGCCAGGTCGGGTTTGATGCGCCCGTCCGCCGTCGGCCCGACTGAGGAAAAACTTACCCGGTTGCCGGAGCTGGTTACGGCGCCGATGGTCAGCACGTTGTTGCCGTCGCCCGGCGCCCAGAGGGTATTATGTTCTGCGTTGTAACCGCTGTTGCCGGCGATATTAAAAACCAGCATGCCTTTTTCCACGGCCATATCGGCGGCGATGGTTGTTACCGCGGTCTCACCGTCGAGTGCCTGCCAGTCATACCAGTCGACATAGCCCAGCGAGCTGGTCACAATGTCCGCGCCGCAGCTATCGGCCCATTCCAGTCCGGCGACCCAGTAATCCTCCTCAGCCCGGTATTCATCGGATACGTCCTCGGTTTTCCCCAGTAAATACTGCGCCTTAAATGCCGGTCCGATCAGATTGCCGGGGGTATATCCGCCGATCGCCGAGAGCACCCTGGTGCCGTGCGTGCCATCCGTTCCGGACAGGCCGCTATCATCCACGCCCGGATCATCATGAATAAAATCATAGGTGCCGGCAATGTGCAGGCTGTCGAAAGCCTCATGCAAGTAAAGCAGATTAAAACCGTCGTCCAGAACACAAATCATCACATTTTGTCCGTAAAAACCGGCCTGATGCAGCGCCGGCACGCCAATTTGCGCCAGTTGCGTTTCCGATGGACCGTAATCAAATTCTTTTATGGACATTGATTTTTTTCTGTTTTTGGATTCGTAAGGCGTCCTTTTTTCTTTTGGCCGGCGATACGTCTTCAATGGTCGAAGTTCCTGAATAAAATCTAATTGTTTTATTTTGGATATTTGGGCGGGTTCTATTTCCACACTGACGGCATTAAGCCATTTCGATTGCACGCGCACTTTTAAAACATGGGCACGGATCGCATCGATGTAAGGCTGGTAAAGCGGCAGATCGCTGATCCCGACCAAATGATTTTCGGATTTAACTTTGCCGCGTCTTTGCAGGCTGCGTTCACTGACTACTGTCGTAGCTTGTTTTGTGAGAAAAGGACTGTGCGAACCTTTATCCTTAAAAAAGATCCACAATTTCTCTGCGCTTTCTGCAGTTATCTGACCGGAATCCCCTCTGGCGCCAACTGCCGGGAAGACAATCATCAAAATAATTACAAACAGCAATGCAGCATGTATACGTCTTATCATTTATTTATCCGATCGGTTAAGCGGCCGTCCCGGATTCAATCACCGGAATAGAAATCAATCATCTTCTGAATCGCTTTTTGACAAATCCGGCAAAAGGCCCGCTTATCATTGGAAAACATCAGGCACTGAAGCATCGGCCGATAAAGTCCCCCGGAAGCATATCCGGCGCCTTCAAAGAAGCCTACGTCATTTTTCAGGGGATGTTCCGGCATGAACCGGTTGCGCTCATTGCGCAATGCCTGACGCTTTTTATCGAATTCGTCACGCAGGAGGTCGATCTCTTCTTCGGATGTGCCCGCCGCTTCGCGCGCGGCTTTCTTTTTCCGCCATTCTTCATAAAGTTGCGAAGAGGCGCTTTGGAGGCTGTCATAACGTGCCTTATTCCAATCGGTGGGCACGGCCCGCTTATCGGCGAGGGTAACCGGCCATTTAGGCCTTTCCGGAACGAGCAGGGCGGTGATGTTCGGCTCCGTCGGTTCGACGCCTTTGGGATAGAAATCATTGTAAGCCACGGTGGAAGCGTAATACTCATCGGCCAGGCCGGCAAAGGAATGTCCGAATTCATGAATCGCAACGAAATCATTGGCCGGACCGTCGGAAGTAAAAATGGCATATTGATTGTAAATTCCGCCGCCGCCATAGCGGTCGCTGTTAACCATAATACAAATGGCGTCATAGGGCACATGGGCGGCCAGATTGCGCATCCCGCGGTTGTCTTCGGTTAAAAGATAGCGTTCTAAATCCAGTGCATTGAACGAAGCATTCAAAGTCGTGTTGGCAAAAATTCCCCGGCGTGGCTGATCGGCGCCGCTCTGGGCGGATGGGTTAAATACGCCGTAGAAATTGAAGCGGTCTTTATTCGAGGTAAATGGCTCAAATTCAAAAAACAGGTCCACACGGGCCCTGAGATCTTTTTTGAATTTGTCTTCTTCCGCTGCCGTGTATCCTTCGGCCAGGATGACGATATCAACCTTCTGATGCGGATCGCCGTTTTTAAGCGGCCTGAAAACTTGCACATCGCCGGCAGGTTCTTCCTTAATAATATGCAGGTCGTCCGGATCAATTTTTTTGATAAATGCAGGATGGAGCATATTCTTTTTGTCGCGAACCGCGATGACCATCTGAACCGGATTTTTCGGCAGGGGCAGACGCACCGTTTCATGAAACGTCTTTTTGATGCCCTGCAGGGCGGGATCGGTCGTCTGGTATTCAGCGAAATAGGTGTTATATCCCATGGAATAGATAAGCCGGTTCGAGGCCAGATCGTAGATTTGCAGGTAATATTTGCCGTTGTTGAACGGATCAAGGAGGTGATCAGGATTGCCCGGCCACATGCCCTGCTCATAAATCTGATCAACGGTAAAAAATTCTTCATTAGCATCACCGGTATGATAATAATCCACACGTAACGTTTTATCCAGAAAATAATCATCGAAATCAAGCGGATCGTCAGGAAATACCAGGGTTAGCATAATACTGATAAAAATACAGATACGTAAAATTCCAGACATCGCAAGCATTCCTTTCTTAATATTCGCTCAATTTTGTCCGAATAATATAACTAATAAAGCGGTTAAAAAAAATGTTCAATGTGTAACCGGGGTAAGCCAACTAACTTTAGTTGCGATGTGCGCCATTCGGGATAAAGTTCTGACCTTTCCGGCAGACATACTTTTTAATCGCTGCAAAAATAATTTTGAACTTTTTCAGTGAAAAGTGATTGATAAAACAAATCGACGTGATGAAGATCATTGCTTAAATGGCAATAGAGCCAGAATTTGATTTGACATTTTTAACATACAAGGAGTTTTATTTATGCGCCTGATACTTGTCTTAACATGTTTATTTTTATACAGTTTCCTCAACGCCGCGAACTATTATGCGAACAACAGCTATACGGGAAGTTCCGACGGCAGCTTTGATAAACCCTTCAAAAACATAGCCGAGGGATTTGATGTATTGCAGTCCGGCGATACGCTTTTCATCCGCGGATCAAAGAACGGGACTGCACAGATTTATGAGGAACCTCTTTCTTTGGGCGCATCCACCACACACGGCAGTGAAACACAGCCGATTGTGATCCGAGGCTATCAAAACGAACAGGTAAAAATTATACCGAAGTACGAACGATTCACCATTGATACGGAATGGTGGGTTTTCGAGGGACTGACCTTCGACATGGACGGCAAAGATAACGACCTCTTCCGCATCTACGGCAATTATCTGACTTTCCGTAACTGTGTGATCACCAACGGCATGCAGGACGGCTTTGATATCAATCGCGCCGATTATATTCTCATCGATTCATGCAAAATCTACAATTTTACCAATAGCAGTGATCGCGACGCCCACGGCATCATTCTGAACGGCGGCGAGGGTAATGTCATCCGCAATAGTGAAATTTTCGATTGCAAGGGCGACTGCATTCAGTTGTATAAGGAAGATCAGAATTACAACACGCTTATCGAAGGCAATCACCTCTACACCACCCTGGGCAGCGGCAGCGAAAATGCCATCGATTTCAAAGCGACTAAAGGCACGATCATCCGCAATAACAAAATGCATGGATTTCATGTATCTCCCGGCAGTGACGGGGTAGCCATTAAAATCAGCAAGGATTCTGATAATATTTTAATCGAAAATAATGATATTTTTGAGAGTAACGGGGCCATCCGCATGAGCGGCGGCGATGTCGACAATCCGGTGATCCGCTATAACGTGATTCACGATTTGCACGTCGATGAGGGCGATACCAGTAAATACGGCTACGGCATTCAGTTTGATGATGTGAATAATGTAATCGTGCTTGACAATACCTTCGCCAATATACCCGGCCCGCTGTTCTGGATCGCCGAAGGTACGACAAACCTGGACATGCGTAACAATCTGTTCTATAAATCGAATAAATTCAAAGGTACGACCAGTGATTTTGATGGCGTTAACCAAATCGATTATAACGGCTGGTTCGGTTGTGCGGAAACGGTTCCGGGGGTTAACGATGTAGCCGGCGACGACCCGCTTTTCGTTGACGAAGCGGGTTACGATTATCAGTTGATGGAAGACAGTCCGGCCATCGACAAGGGCGACCCGGCCAGCGGCACTGATTATCCCGGCGGCCGGACTGATTTGGGCGCCTTTGAATATTATCCATCCACCGATTTAAAGCAGGGCATGGGATCGAAACCGTCAAATTTTGAACTGCATCAAAATTATCCAAATCCGTTCAATCCCTCTACCACCATCAGTTACCGGCTGACGGGCTCCGGATTTGTCAATCTGACCATCTTTAATATCCTGGGTAGCGTTGTTGATGTGTTGGTTAACCGATTCCAGAAGGCGGGCAGTTACCGGATTATCTGGGATGTTTCGACAGTTTCCAAAAGCTATGCCAGCGGTATTTATTTTTATCGCCTGAAGATGGGAAACAAAGCAGAGCTTAAGCGGATGACTTTGATAAAATAATCACACTCAGACTTGCTTCAAATATACCGCATCACTATTTTACTTTTTAATTCAACGGTTTTTTTAACCGGATTTAGTTAACAACGAATTTATCTTAATATTCAGGTGATATAATGCGTGCAGTTTTCTTTCTTTGTTTTTTCCCGCTTTTTCTACAGGCGCAATTTGATGTCTGGCAAACCGGTTATGAAAAGTCGGGATTTAAGGCCACACCCCGTTATGCGGAAACCATAGATTATTGCAAGCGTCTGGCCGATGCTTCACCATGGATTGATTATCAGACCTTCGGCGTCAGCCCGCAGGGACGGGCATTGCCGCTATTAATTGCCGACCGCTATGGCAATTTTACCCCTGAAAAAGTGCGCCGTACCAGTCAGGTTGTTTTTATGATCCAGGCCGGCATTCACTCCGGTGAAATTGACGGCAAGGACGCCGGACTGATGCTGCTGCGCGAGATTGCCATCACTAAAAAATTAGAGAATCTGCTCGATAACGTAACGATTTTATTTATCCCGATCTTCAATGTGGACGGTCACGAGCGTTTCAGCGCTTACAGCCGCGCCAACCAAAACGGACCGGAAAAAATGGGCTGGCGGACAACGGCGCAAAACCTCAATCTGAACCGCGATTACCTGAAAGCCGATGCGCCGGAAATGCAGCGCTGGCTGAAGCTGTTCGACGCATGGCTGCCCGATTTTTTTGCCGACTGCCACGTGACCGACGGCGCCGATTACCAGTATGCCATCACCTATAAAATCGATCAGCACGGCATTATCGATCCCTTGCTTGTCGACTGGATTGAGAAAGCCTATCTGCCGCCGCTGTACGAAAAGATGACCGCGAACGGATTTCCTTTGGTGGAGTATGTGGCATTGCGCAACCGTAACGATCTGAAGGATGGCATGGTAACCTGGGCAGCGCCGCCGCGCTTCTCGGACGGATATGCCGCCATTCAGAATCGTCCGGGCCTGTTGATCGAAACACACATGTTCAAGGATTACAAAACCCGCGTCGATGCCACCTACGAAATACTAAAACAAACCCTGCATATCCTGAATCAGGAGCGCCGCAATCTGCGTGAAAAAATTATGGTGGTCGATGAAATGACATCCCAGCCCGCATTTCGCGATAAACCGTATCCGTTAACTTATAAATACGCCGATGACAGCACGATGATCGATTTTCTGGGCTACGAATATGAAATAATCGAAAGCGATCTGAGCGGCGGGGACTGGGCGCGTTATTTCACGGACAAGCCCAAAACATTCAGGATTCCGTTTTTCAATATCATGGAACCGGATGTGCGGGTGCAGTTGCCCGAAGCCTACATTGTTCCCGTGGAATGGATGGAAGTAATTGGCCGGATCAAATTACACGGCGTCGAATACAAAACGCTTGCCGAACCGGCGAAAATCAAAATTAACACCTGCAAATTTTCAAACGCCCAATGGCGCGAAACACCCTACGAAGGACGCCATCCCGTTCAGTTTGAAGTTGAGCCGCTTGAAATGGAACAGGAATTTTTAAGCGGATCGCTGGTCATCGATATGAATCAGCGGGCAGCAAAGGTAGTCGCACAGATGCTGGAACCAAAGGGGCCGGATTCTTTCGTACAGTGGGGATTTTTTGACGCCGTTTTTGAACGCAAGGAATATGTTGAAGGTTATGTTATGGAAGAACGGGCACGATTGATGCTGGTCAGCGACGATAGCCTTAAAGCGGAATTTGAAGGTAAAATGCAAAGTGATTCGGCCTTTGCCGCCGATCCGCGGGCCATACTGAACTGGTTCTATCAAAAATCGCCTTACTGGGATAAAAAAAAGGATATTTATCCGCTGGGCAGAATTATGGAACGGGATATCTTAAACAATCTGAAATTTGAATAATTTCGAGGGGGGATGATCATGTACATAAACAGACTATTATTTGTTTTTATCATTCTGATTGCCTTTCAGTTTATTCGCTGTGATGAGAAACAGCCCAAACCATTTCATGAAATGGATAAATATGAGATTCACGCCGTGCTCAAAGATTTCAGGGACATTGAGATGACCGTCACGGAAAAGATCAATTATTTTTCCGAACGCTTCCTGGGTATGCCCTACAATTTAACCTGCGCCGGCGACGGGCCCTACGCCCTGCTGGAAGCCTGGCCGCTGGTAAATTTTGATCAGACCAACTGCATGGTTTTTTGCGAACATGTCCTGGCCCTTTCCATATCCGATTCCTGGGATAATTTTTTCAACAACCTGCAGCAAATCCGCTATAAAGACGGCATCATCGGCATGAAAACCCGCAATCACTATACGATGGCCGACTGGCTGCCCGAAAACAATTGGCTGCTCGCTGACGTATCGCGCCAGGTGGGCGGCAAGCATACGAAATCCGTGACCCGGACCATATCACATAAAACGTTTTTCAAAAACAAAGGCATGACCGATATGCTATATGTAAAGCCGGACCGGGAAATCACTGTTGAATACGTACCCCTCGATGCCCTGGCGGAAGTGGAGGATAACACGAAGACCGGTGATATCTGCGCGCTGCTGTTTGCCGGTAAGGATGATATCTTTTCCGCGCATATGCTGATGGTAGCCGAAAAAGACGGACAGAAAGTATTCCGCGAATCCTCCAGCAGTAAAATGACCACCTTTGATACACCCTATCAGGAGTGGGTAAAAGATAAAGTTGACAATTTCGCGGACAGTTATATCGGGCTGGCTTTCATGCGGGTAAAACCCGGTTTGAACACGCCGGGGAAAATCATTCTGCCCTGGCATATCGATGAACTGAAAAGCGAATAAATATGATGGCTGCAGCCGCGGACTTTCTACGGCAAGCGGCTAAGTACATGCATTTAACCTAAAAAGGATAAAACATGACTGGTTTTAAATATGCTTCCGTTACATTTACTTTACTATTTCTACTGATAATGCAGTCGCTTGCGGCTGATGAGACCCAACAGGATACCCGATACAGCGAAGTTAAGATTTATTTTCAGGATAAGAATCAGGTGCGGGTTTTGGCTGAAAAGGGTCTGATCTTCGATCATGTAAAATATCAAAAATCAGCGGATGGCGGTTTCGCTTACAAAACGGTAATCAATAATCGGGAACTGGATGTTCTGAAGAAAAGTCCGCTCGACTATGAAATATTGATCGATGACGTTGTTGCGGATTACCGTGAAAAATCCGTGCGCCGTGCCGGACAAATAAAAAAAATTGAAACTGAGGAGGCGCCGGCGGGATTTGAGCTGGGCAGCATGGGCGGCTATTATACATTTGATGAAGTGGTCGCCGAGCTCGACTCCATGTACCTTTTATACCCGCAGTTGATTACGGAGAAAGTATCCATCGGACAGTCCCATGAAAGCCGCAATCTTTGGATGGTCAAAATTTCGGACAATCCGACCGTTGATGAGGATGAGCCGGAAGTATTTATCAACGCCCTGCATCATGCCCGCGAACCGGCCGGCATGATGGCAGTCATCTATTTCATGTACCATCTTCTGGAAAATTACGGCAGCGATCCCGAGGCAACTTATCTGATCGACAACCGTGAGATTTATTTTGTCCCGGTTATCAATCCCGACGGTTATGTTTATAATGAAACCAACGATCCCGACGGCGGCGGCCAGTGGCGCAAAAACCGTCGCCCGCCAGATCAGGGCTCCTGGTATGGCGTCGACCTTAACCGCAACTACGGCTACAAATGGGGGTATGATGACGCCGGCTCCAGTCCCTACCCGATGAGCGATACCTATCGCGGTCCGTCGGCCTTCTCCGAACCGGAAACGCAGGCAGTCCGCGATTTTACGGAGGGACGCAATTTTGTGCTTTGTTTATCCTATCATACCTATTCCAATGTGCTGATCTATCCCTGGAGCTATGAAGAAAATTTCCTTACCCCGGACTCACTGACTTATCTTGACTACGCCTGTGATTTAACGATTGAAAATAATTATGGTTACGGGACGGCGGATGAAACCATTAATTATGTTGTGAACGGCGACTCCGACGACTGGTTTTACGGCGAGCAGGCGACAAAGAATAAAATTCTGGCGATGACCCCGGAAGTGGGCAGTGATGCAGATGGCTTCTGGCCGGAGCCGGAACGCATCATTCCCTTATGCGAGGAAAATTTGCCGGCCAATCTGCATTTATCCTGGCTGGCCGGCGGTTTCGTGAAATACGTATCCTTTGAGATCGCCGATGAGGGTAATGACAACGGCTATGCCGATCCCGGTGAGACGGCAGATATTCTTTTCAAAATAAGAAACATGGGGCAGGATGCGGCCCGCAATGTAGAGTTATGGATCGAAAGTGACGATCCCTATCTTTCCGTCATCAGCGCCTCGCCCACGGAAGCTGTCGATATTCCGGCGCAAAGTTCGGTAGTGGGCCAGTCGCTGCGTTTCAGCGTATCGCCGGACGCCCCGCAGGGTTATCAGGCCGCTCTGAATCTGCATATCAATATGGACGGATACGAATCGGCAACGGAGGTAAACGGCATCACTATCGGTACGCCCACCATGCTTTTTGCCGATGATGCGGAGAGCGGTATGCAGCACTGGAATACGAACGGCGGCTGGAATGTAACGGACAAAACGGCAAGCAATGGGGAAAATGCCTTCACCGACAGTCCGGGCGCCTATTATGCGGCAAATATGGAAAACCGCCTGACGCTAACCAATCCTGTATTGTTGCCGGAGGCCGGGGCGCTGTATCTGACATTTAACAGTCGCTGGCTGATCGAACGCGATTATGATTTCGGCCGTGTGGAAGTATCGGCCGATGGCTCGAACTGGACCGTCCGCGAAGGTTTTTTGACGACAACGGGCAGCGGCAAAGGTGCACAGAACAGTACTGATTACGGATACGATGATGTTCAACTGGAGTGGGTCAAAGAACAGATCGATTTATCGGACTATACGGATTCAACGCAAATTTATATTCGTTTTAACCTGGAATCCGATGGCGGCCTGGAACGGGACGGCTGGTATCTGGATGATATTCGTCTGCTGGCCTATGACGACCAGCCTTCATTTGTTGATAATCAAAATCCGGCTAATCCAAAGACGTTTAATTTAGCCCGGAACTATCCCAATCCCTTTAACAGCAGCACGGTAATTGATTTTAATCTGCCCCGGGCAGGTCAGATTGAACTGGCCGTGTACAATATTTTAGGCCAGCAAATCAGAATCCTGGTAAGCGGTCGCAGAGAAGGGGGCAGTCACACGGTGCGCTGGGATGGCCGTGATGATAAAAACCGGCCGGTGAATTCCGGCGTCTATTTCTATAGATTGAAAATGGAAAATCAGATTCAGGTTAAAAAAATGCTTTATGTTGAATAAATGTCCTGAGAATCAATTATGAGATCACACTCATTTTAATGGAAATATGCGTAACTTTTGAGAATAATCAAAGATGAAAAAATGCAGCTCAGCCATATTTTTTTTGTTTGCTGCGTCATATTTGTCAACGCCCAGAATCAGTTAATTGAAAAGCCTCCTGCCGACGCCGTTTATAAAAATCCGGACTATTCCATGGAAGATCGGGTGGAAGACCTGCCCAGCCGTATGACTCTGGATGAAAAGCTGGCCCAGCTGAACAGCAGTACAAAACCAGTGGAAAAAGACGGTATCGGGGTGAGTTCGTTCGGGTTCATGACCATGCATCTGACACCCGGGGAAGCGGCTGAGGAATATAACCACCTGCAAAAAATGCAGATTGAAAACACGCGCCTGGGCATTCCGGCCACACGATCCGGCGAAGGGATCTTTGCTTATATGGGCAACGGTTCTACCAGCTTTCCGGCCCCGATCGGTCTTTGGATGATAAACCGTTCCGGGTTTTTGAGAAGGAGCATTGATGCGAAATATCGTGAAGCTATACAACCCGCCCGTCCCCCGCGGGCAGGTTTTAAGATAATGCGCAATAATCACGAAGCCTTAACAATCCCCAGCTTTTCCAAAAGCTGCGGTTTGTCTTCCAGGGCGATGCGGGCGATGGCAAAAAAATCACTCAGCCATTCAGCTAATGCTTCCATTGCCTCATCCCGGTCGACGGTCGCCTGCTGGGCTTCGCCACGCTCCTTTTCCCGGGCTGCCTTGGCCGCTTCAGTTGCATCTACTAAGGCTTTGCCAGCCTCCAATTGTTCGGAAGCAATGCCGAATTTTAACATTTTTTCAATCACCGTATTATCGCCCAACGCATTGGTGTAAAACTGGCGCGCCTGACTGATAAAACCGGCCAGGGTAAACTTGCGCCGCCCTTCCAGGTCCAAAGTTTGCATAATGCCGCGCTCATTTTTCAATGCGATACGCGCGATCTTAACATGACGCATGTAGGTTGCCTTCGCTTCTTCAAGTTTCTTTTGCAGGGTGTCGGTGGCTGCAAACTGATCGCCGTATTCCCTGCCCTGTTTCTGATGCAGGTCATTGGCTGTTTCGTAAAGGGCCTGACCTTCGGCAATGCGATCTGCGTCATAACCGAAAAGGGCCAGCGGCTGTGCAATTTCCGGATCGGCGGCATTGGTGATGGCAACCTGTGCTTCCAGTAATTTTTCGTCGATGGTTTGATTCATCGTAGGCATGATACAATCCTCCATTGTTGGTTAAACAATCTATGAGACACTTAACAGATATATGAGCGATAGGAAAAATCATACACATTGGCCCCGACGATTTAACAAACGATAATCAATATGAACCACTTTTACATAAAACCTGACCATAAACGCGGGATTCATTATGTTACAATCTTCATTTTCCTCCGGTTAGTTGTCATTTTTAACCGGTCAATGTTCATTTTATACGGGTCAATCTTTATTTTCATATGGTAAATGTTCATTTTATACCGCGCAATCCTGATTTTTCAGCGGTCAATTCTTATTTTACAACGGTCAATGCTCATTTTATCCAGGTAAATCTTCATTTTATACCGGTAATTTCTGATTTTTTCCCGTTCATTTGTCATTTTTCTTCTGTCATTTTTCATTCTATACCGGTCATTTATCAAAAATCCCCATACCGGCGCAAAATAAAACAGACAGGTTGTAACGGATTACAACCGGCATTTAATTTTAAAAACGATTTCAGGCGTTTCCGTTTTTTGTGATACAAATACAAAGAAAGTCGGATCAAAAACGTTAGTTAAATATAGGATATTTAATTTAAAAAACAAGTGGTTTTTTATTGAAATAAAGAAATTTGTATAAAGTTGATTTAAATGAAAATGACTGCTGCATCTTTAAATAAGCCAGTCTACATCAGTATTAATCGGTTAATTCTCGCGCAATTAATTCAGCCTGTTTTAAAACCGTCTCTGTCGCCAGCTTTTGCATATCCGGCGGGTAACCATATTGGCGCAAGGTTCTTTTTACGATTACCTTCAGTTTGGCTTTAACGCTTTCTTTGATGGTCCAGTCAAGAGATGCATTTTGACGCACTTTTTCAAGCAGCACAATAGCCAGTTCCCGCAATTTTTCTTTCTGCATCAATTCACGGGCGCTTTTGTTGTTTGCCACTGCGGTGTAAAAAGCATATTCAAATTCGGATAATCCCATTTTCGTCGGTTCTTTGTCCATTTCCTGGATTTCTTTTCCCAGCTTAATGAGTTCATCGATGACCTCTGCTGCAGTCAGGATTTTATTATGATATTTCCGTATCGAGTTCTCCAGCATTTCCATCAGTGTTTTGCCTTGAACCAGGTTTGTCCGGATTCTCGATTTTATTTCATCATTCAAAAGTTTTCGCAACACTTCCAACGCTACATTTTTATGCTCCATGTTCTTCACTTCTAAAAGGAACTCTTCCGAAAGTATGGAGATATCCGGTTTTTTAATTCCGGCGGCGTCAAAGATGTCAATGACTTTCTCTGTCACAAGCGCCTTGTCAATAACCTGGCGGATGGTCGTTTCAATCTCTTCATCGGTTTTACCTGTTCCGGTAGTATCGAATTTGGCTAATCTGGCTTTTACGGCCTGGAAAAAGGAAACTTCTTCTTTAACATCCATGGCCTGTTCATGAGGAATAGCGATAGCAAATGCCCGCGATAATGCCGTTACTTCATCAATAAATCGTTTCTTGCCGTTTTCCAGACTCAGGATATGTTCTTCGGCGGCCAAAATAATATCCATCTTTGTTTTAGTATCGGCCGTAAAATATTCTTCATAAAGCAGGCCTTTGTCCTTGCCGAGATAAGGTACTGTTTGTTCTCTGACCATATTTTCATAGTCTTGTGAATATGGTTTAACCGGTTTCTCAAGAAACATTTGTGAGACGATTTCAAGCTTTTCGAGCATTAACCGAACCGCTTTTTCCTGGGCAATCGCCGGATCGCCCTTGCCGCCGCTGTCGGAATAAAACGATAAAGCTCTTTTCAGATCGGCAGCGATACCCAGATAATCCACAATCAACCCGCCGGGCTTATCCTTGTACACACGGTTCACGCGGGCAATGGCCTGCATCAGATTATGACCGCGCATGGGCTTGTCAATATAAAGGGTATGCAGTGACGGCACATCAAAACCGGTCAGCCACATATCGCGCACAATAACCAGTTTCAATTGATCGTCCGGCGCTTTCATGCGATCTGCTAAAATGCGACGCTGGTCTTTGGTAGTATGATGCCTGGCCATTTCGGGACCGTCGGCGGATGCAGCGGTCATCACCACTTTGATGACGCCCTTTTTCAAATCATCATGGTGCCATTCAGGTTGCAGTTTGATGATTTCATTATACAGATCAACGGCAATCCGGCGGGACATGGCGACGATCATTCCCTTGCCTTCGAACACTTCCTGACGCTGTTCAAAGTGGGCAATAATATCGGCGGCAACCTGTTTAATGCGATCTTCGCTGCCTACCAATGCTTCAAGCTGTGTCCATCTGGCTTTGGCCTGCTGTGAAGAAGTTAATTCGTCCTTATCAAGCTCATCATCCAATTCGGCGACCAGCTTTTTGCCTTCGTCACTCAGATTGATCTTGGCCAGCCGTCCTTCATAATAAATACGCACCGTGGCGCCGTCATCAACCGCCCGGGCGATGTCATACACATCCACATAATTGCCGAACACCGCCGGTGTATTGACATCGGTGCTTTCAATCGGGGTGCCGGTAAAGCCAAGAAAAGTGGCATTGGGTAGAGCGTCGCGCATGTATTTGGCGAAACCGTAAACGGTCTTTTTGCCGATCACATTGCCCCGGTCATCCTTGTCATCAATGGTTTTGGCCCTGAAACCGTATTGGGTGCGGTGGGCCTCGTCGGCAATGACGACAATATTTTTTCTGTCCGATAATTGCTCATACACATTACCATCATCAACCTGAAATTTCTGAATGGTGGAAAACACCACGCCGCCGGACGCCACTTTGAGCAGTTCTTTGAGATGATACCTGTTCTCGGCCTGCACCGGATCCTGCCGCAGTAACTGCTTTGATGCGGCAAAGGTGTCAAACAACTGGTCGTCCAGATCGTTGCGGTCGGTAATGACCAGAATGGTCGGATTGCCCAGCGCCAGCACAACCTTGCCGGTATAAAACACCATGGACAGCGATTTGCCGCTGCCCTGGGTGTGCCAAATTACTCCAGCCTTGCGGCTTCCGTGACCCCCATCCCCACCCCTTCCCCCAGGGGTGGAAGGGAGTTTTATATGTTGTGATATTCTTTCAAGTACTAATTCGGGTGTATTTATCAGTTCTTCATTTTTAAACCGAAGTACTTTATTTCCTAATGAACTTAAATATTTATCTCTTTTGTCATCTGTTTTTTTGCGTTCAAACGTTTCATGCACTCCGCCATCGAATTCAATTATCAGACTTTCTGAATGACAATAAAAATCGACAATATATTTTCCAATCTGATGTTGTCTTCTAAATTTTAATCCTGAAAATTTTTTATTTCTTACCAATTCCCAAAATATCTTTTCTGCATCCGTTTGATTCTTACGAAGTTCTTTTACTTCTTTGATCAATCCAGTAAATAAAAACCCTCTTCTAAAATTACTTTCCTCCCTCCGGGAGGGATTGTGGGTTGGTTGAAAGCCTGCTGCTCGCAGCGTGCTTTCAATAGCTTTATTGACGGCAAAATACTGATGATAAGCGGCCAGTATCTTGGTGGTTTCGATGACGGTGAGATTGGTCTGTAGGTCTTCCCGTTTCATCTTTTCGAAGACAATGAAATGGCGGATGAGATCGAGCAGCGTCTTTTTATTGAGCATGCCCTTGATGAGCGTTTCCAGTTCGCTGATCAGGTGCGATGCTTCTTTTCTGCCATCAATTGTCTTCCATGCCATGAAACGGCTGTATCCGGCGGAAATGGCGCCGGCTTTGGCTTCCAGTCCATCTGAAATAACCACAAATCCATTGTATGTGAACAGCGATGGGATAGTCTCTTTATAGGTTTGTATCTGTTTGAAGGCGGTGCGCACGGTGGCGTTTTCATCAGCGGCGTTTTTTAATTCCACAACAACCAATGGAATACCATTGACAAAAAGAATTATATCGGGACGTTTCGTAGAGACGCCCTGCAGGGCGTCTCTATTAATAATGGTGAACTGATTGGCCACAATAAAATCGTTGTTATCCGGATTGTTAAAATCGATCAGCCAGACCAGATCGCCGCGGCTGTTACCGTCTTGCTGATAGGTGACCTTAATACCTTCGGTGAGCATGCGGTGAAAGGATTCGTTGTTGGCGATCAGTTCCGGGGAATTTAAGCGCTGGATTTGTTTAAGCGCATCTTCCCGGGCGTCAATAGGAACGTGGGGATTGATTCTGCCCACGGCCTGCCGCAGTTGATCCAAAAGAAGAACATCTTCAAAAGAGTCCCGTTTCTCAACGGGCGCTGAGCCTGTCGAAGCATCCGGGGCGATATCCGGGCCATAGACGTATTGATAGCCCTGTTTTTCCAATAATTCAATGGAAAAATGTTCAATATCCGATTCGGTCATTCTTATCATTGTCTGAACCGCAGATTTTATGGATTAAATGATTTCGCAGATAGTTTTAATTTAAATTTCATCTCTTTTTCAATTTTCTTTCATTTATAATTCTTTTGAATTGCAAAGACGTATTTCCAAAATTTATAAGTAATCCAATTTCTAATTTATAGGCTTCCAAATAATTCAATGCTTGCGCCAGATGCACTTTTTCCAACTCTGTAATGGCTTTTAGTTCTACCATAATGACATCTTCCACCATAAAATCAACCCGACGAGTGCCGATTTGCTCTTCCCGGTAAAAAATTGGCATTTCCAACTCGCGCTGAAAGTTGAGACCGTTTTGCGCCATTTCAATTGCCAGGGCTCTTTGGTAAATAACTTCCTGAAATCCATTGCCGAGAGTATTATGAACTTTCATGGCGCAGCCGATAATATTATGCGTTAAATCTTTGTATTTATACTCTTCGCCCATTGTATATTCCTTATTGTCTGAACCGCAGATAAAATACTGATTTAAGGATTGCACAGATTGTAATCATCATTTACGCACCTTTCCCATCTGCGAAATCAATTCATCTGCGTCCATCTGCGGTTCAGACATCTTCACCCGCACCTCGCCGCTCATTAGTTTGGGCAA
>CAYXRA010000095.1:0-16499 GCA_964467525.1 uncultured Calditrichaceae bacterium | reverse complement strand
ACAAACCCATTACCCCGCCAACCACAGCATTCGGAAGTCGCTCCCGGGTTTACCCGCACAAAACAACATAGACCCATTTTTTAAATAAAATGCCAGAAAAAAAGAGCAGGCTTTATTATAGCATTAATAAATGATAAGCCTTAATAATACACCGTATTAATAATCTAAAAATCTGAAATTTCAGTAATTCATCTATTCTTGCTAATTCCGGTCGGTTCGCTGCAAATTGGAACCCACCCCTGACCCCTCCGTCGGAGGGGAATTTTATAATCCACCCCTCCAATCTTCCATCCTTCCATTCTTCTGTTATTTAATATTTTTCTTGCCCTAAATTGTGCTTTGTCATTAAGTTTAGCTGACCTTTTCAATAAATCCGTTTTTATCAATAAATTGATTGAGGTGTGAAGTTAAAATGAGTGATCTTTCAAAAGAGCAAAAGTTCAGCCGTTTCGCCCTGTTTACCACTTTGTTTACCTTTTTCCTGATTTTCGTGGGCGGACTGGTGCGCGTTTCCGGTGCCGGACTGGGCTGCCCGGACTGGCCGAAATGTTTTGGTCGCTGGATTCCACCGACCAGTGTCGATAAGCTGCCGGCCCATATCGATCCCAGTCTGTTTAATTTTACGCTGGCCTGGATTGAATACATCAACCGTTTGGTCGGAGTGTTTGTCGGACTATTTATTTTGATTCTTGCCGTACGGGCGCTGCTACGCATGCGTGAATATCCCAAAGTCGTCTATCCTTCCATCGCAGCTTTGATTCTTGTAATCATCCAGGGTTGGCAGGGCAGTCAGGTGGTATCCAGCGCCCTGGAACCGTTCATCGTTTCCATTCACACATTGCTGGCTTTTATTATCGTCAGCGTTTTAATCTATGTCACCCTGCAGGCAATGATTATTCACAATCCGGATATACTGGCGCCGGGACTGCGCCGCTTTAAATTAGAGATTATCATCCTCTATCTGATAACCATTATCCAGGTGGTGCTGGGCACTCAGCTGCGTTCCGAGCTGCAATTGCTCGAGGAATCGGTGCCCCTGCTGGCGATGATCAGGGAGGCTTCCGTGGTCGGACCGATGAATGAAATTCACATGGTCATAGGCCTGATTGTGATGGCACTGACCCTTTTTACCGGTTACCGGGTAGTGATGGACGTCAATGTTAAAAATCCCTATCTTAAGACAAACATCGTTGCATTTATGATCCTGGTTCTGGTACAGATGATTGTCGGGATCATTTTGAATTATTTTCAGCTCTGGGAACTGATGCAGGTCATTCACCTGTGGCTTTCCAGCCTGATGATCGGCGCGTTGCTGGTCATTTATTCAATCGCAAAATGAAGTTGAGGTCGTTATGAAAGGTTTAAAATATTTGATAATCGGCTCGGCCGTGCTGCTGGTGATACTTATCGGGGCCCTGCTTGTGATTCAGCAGGCCAATAAAACGCGCGGCGATTTGCCCGTTTTGTATGCAGTGCCGGAATTCACGTTCACCGAACGCAGCGGTCAGCCCTTTGGCCTGGATGATCTGAAAGGAAAAATCAGCGTGGTTGATTTTATCTTCACCAACTGCAAGGGCCCCTGCCCGATGATGGCCGTATCCCTGGGACGTTTTTATGACGCTTTCGCCAAAACTAATAAAGTGCAGTTTGTTTCCGTTTCCGTTGACCCGGAAAGGGACTCTCTGGAAGTATTGCGCGAATATGCCGAAGCCCAGGGCGTCGATGATAATCGCTGGGTTTTCCTGCGCGCCCCGAAAGATTCCGTGGTGCAGCTTTATGAACAGGGATTTAAACTGGGCGGCGAGCTGCCCTACGATCATGCCACCAAATTCGTGCTGGTTGATCACGAAGGACGTATCCGCGGTTATTATGATTTTGATGATAAGATCAGCCTGGCCCACCTGCGCACCCATATTGTGGAATTATTGAAGCAAATGCCATGAAAATTAATGATTTAGCCACCGTTAATGCCGTACTCAACACGATCAGTTTCATACTGCTGGTAAGCGGTTTTATTATGATAAAAAAAGGGCGGCAGGACAAACACAAAAAGTTTATGCTATCCGCCTTTATCGTGTCGGCGCTGTTTCTGATCAGCTATCTGACCTATCACTATTACGTCGGTTCCGTACCCTATCCGCATTACGACTGGACCCGGCCCGTTTATTTCGCGATACTGATTCCCCATATCATTCTTGCGGCTGTGATGACGCCGTTTATTTTGATCGCCTTGTGGTTTGCCCTGCGCGAAAATTTTGAAAAACACCGCCGCCTGGCGCGCTGGGTGTTTCCGGTGTGGGCCTTTGTCTCGGTAAGCGGAGTCGTGGTTTATCTGATACTGTATCATTAAAAAGCAAAGGTTTTAGGATATGATGATGTAGCGGTCAGAGATCAGCATCCACACCTCCAGCCTTCCATTCATCCAATATCCAGTCTCTCTGTCTCTTCGCCTCTAAGTCTCTCAGTCACTTTTCCCGCCATTCTTCCAGGTATATGATTTCAATTTTTTTATCTGCCTATTGACAAAAATAAAATTTAACCATATTTTCTAACCAAATAGTTAAACAGTATGGTTAAAATAAATGGTTAAACCAATGAGTCAAGACCTGGAAAAAGAAGAAATGATCCTGCAGGCCGCAATGGATGTTTTTATAGAAAAGGGCTGGCATGGCGCCAAAATGCAGGAAATCGCCGATAAGGCTGAGATAAATAAAGCAATGTTGCACTATTATTTTCGCAACAAAGAAACGCTTTACCATAAAATCTTTGAAAAAGTATTCAAAACATTTTTCAGTCAACTGGGGCAGTACTACCGGAAGGATTTGCCCCTGGAGCAATTCCTTAAATTATTCATTGATAAATACATGGACCTCTTAAAAACCCAGCACAAGATTCCCATGTTCATCCTGCGTGAGCTTTCCGAAGGCGGCAAGATGGTTCCGGGCATCATCCGTAAGATTTCGGAAAATGTCGATGATTGGCTGCCGCCAAAACTGATACAAATGCTGGAAAAGGAAAAAAAGCAGGGATTAATCACCGATATTGACGCCGTGCAATTTATTATCACGATGCTCGGGTCCTGTATTTTTTATTTTATCGCCGAACCGATGGTCAAATCCGTTCTGCCCATGCCCGATGACTATGATCGTGATGCCTTCATTGAAAAGAGAAAAAAGCAAGTATTTAAAGTACTTTATTACGGGATCAAACCAAGAGGAGCTGAGGCATGATTGGTTCTCAAAGCTTAAAATTATTTATGTCGGTGCTCATCATTCTGCCTGTGGTAATCCTGCAGGCCCAGCCGTTGAGGCAGGTGGTTGAAAGCGCCCTGCAATCAAATGCCACCGTTCGTGCGCAGGGCGCCGCAGTGGAACAAAGTGACTGGGAAGTGAAATCAGCCTGGCGCAAGACCCTGCCCACGATAGACTTTGACGCGTCTTATCGTCATGTCACCGAAGTTGGCGAACTGCAGTTGCCGCCGATACTGGGTCAGCCCGGCAGAACAGTAAAACTGGGCGCCTACGATACCTATGAAACAACGCTTTCAGCGAATTATCTTCTGTTCAGCGGATTCGCTCAGCGTGCTTCAGTTAATTCGAAAGAAGCGCAAAAAGACCTGAGTGAAAACAGCCTAAGGAAAACGGAAAAGGATATTGCTTTTCAGGTCGTGGCCGGCTACCGCCAGGTGCAGTTACATCAGCTTGAGGCATCTGCACTGGAAGCGGGACGCAAACGCATACAACTGCAACTCGACCGCTTAAAATCACTGGTCCGGCAGGGGATGGCCCTGGCCACCGATACACTGAGCATGGCCCTCGCCGCGCTCAGTTACGATCAGCGCATTCTGGTTACACAATCCAAGATGGAAACCGCGCAGCAGGAACTGGGCAATCTCGTCGGCAGTCGGGTAGAAGTCGCTCCGCCGCCCGAACAGTTACCGGCAGAAAAGCACGAATCGTTGGACCTGAATCTGAATGAAAATCTAAAAAATTTAACGATTCAAAAAGAGATCATCGACCACGCCAAAACAATCAGACAGTCCGGTTATTATCCGCGGATTGCCCTGCAGGCCGGCCTGAAATACGGCAAGCCCGGCGCTGCTTTTATCGGAAACGACTGGATGCTTTATGGTGTCTGGGGCGTCGGTGTGCAGTGGAATTTATGGAGCTGGCGGGGCGATCGGGCCGCGGTTGAGGCGCAGGAGGCGGCGATAAGAAAAGTCGAATTCAACCGAAGCGCGCTTCAGGATAAAGTTAAAACACGTTATGACAACGCGCTGCGCGAATACCATTCCCTGAAAAAACAACTAAAGGTTAGTCAAAGCGCATTGAAACTGGCCAAAGATAAAATGGCCGTCATCGAATCGCGCTACCGGCAGGGTATGGCCTCGGCCACGGATTTCAATGATACCAATCTTGAATTGACAGAAGCCCAGATCAACTATAAAAAGCAATTACTCTTTATTTTGCTAAAAATCAGTGAAATCGATTATATAAGCAGCAAACCAATCAGTGAATGGAGTATCTGAAAATGAAAAATATACTACTAAGTTTTGCCGTACTCGGAATCTCACTGTTTTCCGCCTGTGACAGTGATAATGAGCGCATCATGTATAACGGGCGTCTGGATAACGAACTCATCCGTATTGCCGCAAAAAGTGCCGGCAATATCGATTCTCTGCAAATTGAAGAGGGCGAGTCGGTAAAAAAAGGTCAGAAGCTGGTGGTCATCGATACGGACAAAGCCCAGGCCCAATTACGCCGGCAAAAAGCGCAGATGGAAGAACTGAATGTCAATCTCATTACCCTGAATGCGCAAATTAACCAGGTTAAAGCACAGATGAAACTGGCAAAGGAAACGCTGGCCAAAACGGAAAAAATGCTGACCGAAGGGGCGGCCACCGAACAGCAGCGTGATGAACTGCAAACCCAGGTGGAAGTCTACAAAGCACAACTGCAGGCGCTGGAATCGAATCACCGTCTGATTGCCAGTAAAAAAGCGCAGATCGAGGCGGCGATGGATCTGACCCGGCTGAATATTGCCGACGCCAAAATGAGTTCTCCGATCAACGGCGTGGTTATCAATAAATATTTTGAAGCCGATGAATTTGTCACTCCCGGCCGGGTCATTCTGGAAATCAGCGATCTCAGCGAAATGGAAGCGACAATTTATGTGCCGCTTACCGATTTGGGCAATTTGAAGCTGAATCAGCAGGCTGATGTTTTTATCGACAGCCGCGAGGCCCCTTTTCAGGGACGCATCAGGTGGATCGCCAGTGAAGCGGAATTCACGCCGAAGACGATTTTGACCAAAGAAACCCGCACCACCCTGGTATATGCCGTACGCCTTGCCGTTGAAAACGAAGAGGATATGCTGAAAATCGGCATGCCGGTAGATGTGGCGTTTTAATCGTATGAAGTGAATAGAAAAAATAACCTGTAAAGACGTTCCCGCCTGATGCGGGACAGGTGCATGTAACGTCCCTAAATCAAATATGAAATTCAAAGGTTCAGGTAATATTTAAATGAATCCGATTGTAATAAAAAATCTCAGGAAAAGCTACGGTCATACGCCTGCCGTGAAAGGCGTATCCCTTGAAGTCGCAAAAGGCGAAATTTTCGGGCTGATCGGACCGGACGGGGCAGGGAAGACGACGATCCTGCGCACGCTGGTATCGCTTTTAATTGCAGATGAAGGCGAAGTATTGTTTAAGGGGGACGATGTTCGCAAGCACCCTGCCCGGGTACGCAGTCAGATCGGCTATATGCCGCAGCGGTTCAGTCTCTATCGCGATCTGTCCGTTGAAGAAAACCTGCGCTTTTTCGGCGATTTGTTCAAAGTACCTAAATCTGCGCAGGAACAGCGGATGAAACAACTGTATGCTTTTTCACAACTTGAACCCTTTAAAAAGCGTCGCGCCGATGCCCTTTCCGGCGGCATGAAACAGAAGCTGGCCCTATCCTGTATGCTGATGCACGAACCGGAGATCATTGTACTCGATGAGCCGACTTACGGCGTTGATCCGGTATCGCGAAAAGAGTTCTGGGACATTTTGCAATCACTGGCTGAAGAAGGCACCAGCCTGCTGGTAAGTACGGCCTATATGGATGAGGCCATGCTCTGCGACCGCGTGGGACTGATTTACGAAGGCGAAATTTTAGCAATGAATAAACCGTCCGCCTTACTGGATACTTATGATGAAAAACTCTATTTACTGGAAGCGGACGACCTGCACGCGGTTTTTGAACGACTGCAGGATTCGGAATTCAGCGGACAATGCGCATTGTTCGGCGATGGTTTACATATCAGCGACAACAGAAACCTGGAACTGCCGGCAATGAAAAAACGGCTGGATGACCTGCAAATTGATTACCGGGATTTTCAGGAAATCGAGCCCGACCTTGAAGATCTGTTTTTAAAACTGATGCCGGAAAAAAATGACGGGGCTGAGATATAATCGAATGGAACCATAAAGGATACAGGATTACATCTTTTTTCAAAAAGGACATGTGGATGACAAAAAATAATATCGCGGTTCAGGTAGAAAATCTGACACGAAAATTCGGCGATTTTACCGCCGTGGACGATATATCCTTTTCCGTGTCCGCCGGCGAAATTTTCGGATTTCTGGGCGCCAACGGCGCCGGAAAAACCACAACCATCCGCATGCTGTGCGGATTGCTGTTACCGACATCCGGAAGGGCAAGCGTGGCCGGCTTCGATGTCTACAAACAGGTGGAACAAATTAAAATGAACATCGGCTATATGAGTCAGAAATTCAGTCTTTACGAAGATCTGACCGTAAAGGAAAATATTGAATTCTATGGCGGCATATACGGATTAACTCAAAAACAGATTAAATCCAAAACCGAAGAATTACTGCATTACCTCAACTTAACGGATCAGGCCGAGAATCTTACCGCTGCGCTGCCGTTGGGCTGGAAACAGCGGATGGCGCTCAGTACGGCGCTGCTGCACGATCCTGAAATCATTTTTCTCGATGAACCGACCAGCGGCGTCGACCCGGCTTCAAGGCGGAATTTCTGGCTTTTGATTTACGAGCTGGCCGAACGCGGTAAAACAGTATTTGTTACCACCCATTATATGGATGAGGCCGAATACTGCAAACGGATCAGCATTATGAAGGACGGTGCGATTGTTGAGCTGGACCGTCCGCAAAAACTAAAGGAAAAGTATCAGGCGAAATCCATGCAGGATGTGTTTTTAAATGTGGTTAAGCGAGGCGAAAATGAATAGCATACTTATTAGCATTATCAGAAAAGAATTCTGGCACATCATCCGCGATCCGCAGACGTTAACCATTATGATTGTGATGCCGGTTTTAATGCTGATCCTTTTCGGTTACGCCATCACCCTCGAAATGCGCCACATCGAAACGGTGATCGTCGATCATTCAAAATCGCCGCAAAGCCGCCAGTTTATCGGGCATTTTCTGGCCACTGACTTTTTTAAATTAGTGGATGTGGATGTTCCGGCCGCGGAATTTGAAGAATTGTTTAAACAGCGCCGCGCCCGCTGCATTCTCGTTATTCCGGGAGATTTTGCCTCTGAACTGCATTCGGAATTATCGACTAAAGTTCAGTTGATTGTCGATGCCACCGATCCCAATGCCGCGAACTATATCGAAAAATATGTCCGGCAAATTAATTCCAAATATGTTTTTGAGGTTAACCGGACGGTGGTGACGCCCTTTTCGGTTGAACCGCGCATCTTATACAATCCCGATCTGAAATCGTATTACTTTTTTGTGCCCGGCCTGATTGCGGTCATTATTTTGCTGATCAGTTCGCTGTTAACCAGCATCGCCATTGTGCGCGAAAAGGAAGTGGGCACCATGGAACAAATCCTGGTCAGTCCGGTGCATCCCGGTCAGATTATCATCGGCAAAGTGATACCCTATACGGTAATCGGATTACTGGATAGCCTGATCATTTTGGTAATCGGCAATTTGTGGTTCGGCGTACCGATCATCGGATCGCCCCTGCTTTTAGGATTCACACTGCTTTTGTATATCATAACCGGATTGAGTTTCGGTTTGCTGGTTTCAACGATCACTACGTCTCAGCGCGTGGCCATGATGGCTGCTCTGATGACAACATTGCTGCCGACCATTTTACTGAGCGGATTCATTTTCCCCGTGGCCAGCATGCCCAAAATTTTCCAGTGGGTCAGCCTGATTATTCCGGCGACACACTTTCTGGATATCATCCGCGGTATCATGCTGAAGGGCAGTCATTTTGGGCAATTAATCACCCAGATATCGTATCTGTTCTTTTTATCGGCATTCTTAATATTCATCAGTGTAAGGAAATTCAGTACAACTCTGGAGCAATAATGCAGCGGCTATTTTATCTGACACAAAAAGAATTACGCCAATTAGTACGGGAAAAATTATACATCAGGCTGATCTTTATCGTGCCTTTCGTGCAGATCGTAATCATGGGATTTGCCATTACCAGCGATGTGCGCAACGTGCCGCTGGCCATCGTCGATGAAGATCATTCCGCCGGCAGCCGCCGGATTGTTGAAGCTTTCAGCGTAACCGAGTCTTTTAATTATATGGGACAGGTGTCTTCTTCGCAGGCGGCGAAAAAACTGATGGATGATGGTAAAATAAAACTGGCCCTGGTTATTCCCGTTAATTTTGAAAAGGATCTTAAAAGCGGCAGGCGACCGCAGGTACAGGCATTGATGGATGGGGTGGACGGAAACAGCGCCGGCGTGGCCCTGGCCTATGTCAATCAGATCGCCATGAAGCTGCAGCGCGAGTGGCTGCCGGAAATGAGCGGCGTCGAAATAAATCTGAATGAAGTGCACATCACCGGGATTGAAACAAGGATGTGGTACAACCCCAGTCTGGAAAGTATCAATAATATCGTACCCGGCATTCTGGCGGTCCTGATTACGATGATAACCTCTTTTCTGACGGGCATGAGCATCGTCCGTGAAAAAGAAATCGGCACCCTCGAACAGATTATGGTAACGCCGATCAAAAAATTCGAATTGATCTTTGGTAAAGTGATCCCTTTTGTTTTGGTTACTTTCATATTACTAAATCTGGGAATTGTGGGTATCGGACTGATCTTCGGATTATGGATGAAGGGTAATCTGTTTTCCCTGTATCTGATGTCACTGGTGTTCAGTTTTTCCACCCTGGGACTCGGCGTTTTCGCATCAACCATAGCCCGTACCCAGCAGCAGGCGATGTTTATTGCCTGGTTTTTTATGGTTTTCGCCATGCTGTTGTCCGGATTTTTTATACCCATCGAAAATATGCCGCCGGTTGTACAATATATTACCTACCTTAATCCGCTGCGTTATTTTATGGTCATCATCCGTGAAATTTACCTGAAAGGCACTGAAATCACCTATTTGTGGAAACAGGGGCTGGCCATGGCCGTGTTCAGTGTCGCCGTATTTTTTCTGGCTACGGTACGCTTCAGCAAACGGCTCAATTAGAGAATTATGATCCAATCGGATCCCGTAAGTTTTACCGTTTCAAATTTAAGTCACAGCAATGGTTGTCGATTATAGCAGCATGCAAAAACAGAACCCGATATCTTTTCCGATATATAAGAAAGTTGAGAAATTTTTTTTCAATATCTGAGAAATATTTCACAAAGCCTTTTTTCCAATCATTCCGATGCTTGTCATAACAAGGTTTGAGGGGCTGCTGTTTTGTCTTTTTTTGGCATGGAATTTGTTATTAACATGGGCACTAATTATAAATGAGGATGAACTATGAATAGTGAAATGATTGATAAGCTCTCTAAAACAAACCGTTTCTTTTTTGATAAAGATACAACGCTGAATTTTATCGACTTTCTGAAGAACAAGAGCGTCCTGTATGCGCCGCAAAAAAAGGGTGAATCTTCATTTGCTTACGAAAAAGTGGATGATGCAACTCAGGTGGTGCTGGATTATCCGAGAACGATCCAGCCGCTCAAGAAATTTTTCCTGCCTCCCAGGGAAACATTGTTGTCATTCAATCTGAACAATAATGATTTTACTGAGATACCGCAAAAAGCCGAAGAGCGCGTTTTCTTTGCCGTGCATTCGTATGAAATGCAGGGTGTTAAACGACTGGATTACAGTTTCGAAAAAGGCCATCCGGAATCCAATTACTTAACGCGCCGTGAAAATACCAAATTTATCGGCATTTCCTATACGCCTGATCAATATCATTTTTCCAAATCCGTGGGCATCGAAATTGAAGACACGGATGGATTCTGCCTCTATTTTGAGCCGGTTGAAAACGGACATATTGTGTTTGTGATCGATGAAGACGGCCGGAAAATGATTGACGAATTCGGCGGCGGAAAACCGATAGATACGGATGTGAAAATTGCGGATAAACCTTTTCAGACAAAGATTAAATATCATTACAACCGTCTGCCCCAGGTGTTCGAACATGTTTACAATTCCAAAGTCTGGGAAGAAGTGGCGGAAAGATGCGTCGGATGCGGAACCTGTAATTTGCTTTGCTCAACCTGCTATTGCTTTGACGTGCGCGATGAAATCGAAATCAATGCCACCGAAGGCAAACGCGAACGATTCTGGGACGGCTGCATGCTGAATACCTTTGCCGAAGTTGCCGGCGGTGAGAATTTCCGCGAAGACCTGTCATCACGCACGCGCCACCGCCTGCACCGGAAATTCAAATACATCACCGAGCAGTCCGGTGATCTGCATTGTGTCGGCTGCGGCAGATGCTCGAAATACTGCCCGGCTGAGATCAATATTATTACAATCATCAACGATCTGATTGATGATTTTGCCGAACAACAAAAGAAACAAGTTATTTAGCGTGAGATGAGGGAATAACTCTATGAAAAAAATCACAGATGATAAACAAGACCTCTACTATCCGATGATGTCTGAGATTTTGAAGGTTGAGCAATTGACGGCCAGCGAAAAGCGCTTCGAAATTGCTCTGCCGGATAATAAACCTCTGGGACATCTGCCCGGACAGTTTGTGGAAGTATCGATTTTTGGTTTTGGCGAAGCGCCGATTTCCATCTGCTCATCGCCGACGAACAATCCGAGTTTCGAACTCACCGTTCGTAAAACCGGTCGTCTGACCGATAAAATGCATACTCTCGAAGCGGGCAGCAAACTCGGTATCCGCGGACCTTTCGGAAACGGATTTGACGTGGAAGCCTTCAAAGGAAAGGATATGCTTTTCATCGCCGGCGGTATCGGACTGGCGCCGCTGAAATCACTGATCGATTATACCATCGATAAAAAAGAAGATTTTAACCGTATTATGATCGTATACGGAACCAAACATCCGAGTGAGATCCTGTTCCCGAGAGAAATTGAGAAATGGAAATCCGACAAGGATGTGGAGTTCTGTATGTCCGTCGACCGCCCCGATGATAAATGGAAAGGCAATGTCGGCGTTATTACAACGCTTATACCGCCTCTCGAACTGGATGTGGAAAACACCATCGTCACGGTTGTCGGGCCTCCGGTTATGTATAAATTCGTTATTATGGCCCTTAAAGGAAAACGGATTCCTGATGAAAATATTTACATGTCACTGGAACGGAGAATGAAGTGTGGTGTAGGGAAGTGCGGACACTGCCAGATTAACAACACCTACGTCTGTCAGGATGGCCCTGTTTTCCATTATCCTCATGCGAAACAATTGGAGGAAGCGATATGAGCCAGACAAAACAGAAACCGAAGGTAGCTTTCTTTGATTTCACCAGTTGTGAAGGCTGCCAGTTAAATAAATTAAATTTTGAGAACGAATTGCTGGATATCCTCGAACTCGTGGATATCGTGGAATTCAGGGAAGCTATGGACGACAAAGCCGATGAATATGACATTGCTTTTATCGAAGGCAGTATCAGTACGCCGACCTGTGTCGAACGGATTCATGACATCCGTCGCCGGGCAAAAGTTCTGGTGGCGCTGGGACAGTGTGCGGTGTCAGGCGGCGTTAATGCCATGAAAAACATGCATCCTTCGGACTGGGTTCAGGAAACGGTTTACGGCGAGAATAAATACCTGTTTCCGTCAATCCCTGCTCAGCCGGTGAGTGCCATTGTTAAGGTCGAATATGAAGTACGCGGCTGCCCAATGAGCACGCCCGAATATCTGCATATTTTCAAATCACTGATTTTGGGGCGTAAACCGGAAATCTGCGACCATGCCGTATGTGTGGAATGTAAACTGAAGGAAAACGAATGTGTGCTCGATAAAGGCATGTTCTGCCTTGGCCCCGTTACGCGCGCCGGCTGCGACGCTATTTGTCCGAGCAACGGACAGTATTGTACGGGATGCCGCGGACCGGTTTCCAACATCAATAAAAACGGCGCCGTCGATATGCTTAAAAAACACGGCTTTTCGACCACTGAAGCCCTTAAAAGAATGAAAATGTTCAATGCCAATGAACTGGAAAAAGAAATAAAGTGGGGGAGAGAATGAGTCAGGATTTAAATATAAATGTCCATCATGTTACCCGTGTTGAAGGCCATGGTAACATCGTGGTCAATATGAAAAAAGGCGTGCTGGAAAAAGCACAACTGGATATCGTCGAACCGCCGCGTTTTTTCGAAGCAATGCTCAAGGGACGCAATTTTCACGAAACGGCGATTATCACTTCAAGGATTTGCGGAATCTGCTCCCTCGGTCATCAGATGACATCACTGAAGGCAACCGAAGCGGCGCTTGGACTGGAAATCTCGGAGCAAACCGAAATACTGCGCAAGATACTGGTACACGGATCAACCTTTCAGAGTAACGTGCTGCATGCGCTGTTTCTGGCCACACCCGATTTATTGAATGTCGGATCGGTTTTCCCGCTGGTGAACACCCATAAAGACGTTGTACTGGCCGCACTGCGCCTGAAGCGCCTGGCCAATGATATCGGCGATGTGATCAGCGGACGGGCCGTCCATCCGATAAGTTGCGTTCCCGGCGGCTTTACCAAACTGCCGACCGAAAAGCAGCTTGAGGACCTCAGGGATAAACTGATCAGGGAAGGCATGCCGGATGCCGAATATGCCAACGATGTGCTGGCCGGCGTTGCCGGTGAAATTCCGCAATTCGAGCGTGATACCGAATATATCAGTGTTTATAATGATAAAGAATACGGATTGTATGACGGCGATATTTGTTCATCTGATACCGGCATCTTTCCCGTTGAAAAATACCTTGAAGTTACCAATGAATTTATCGTGCCGCATTCGACCAGTAAACACACGAAATTCAACAGAACATCTTACATGGTCGGTGCATTAGCACGTTTTAATAACAGTTATAAATTATTATGCCCCAAGGCCAAGGAAGCTGCCGCGAAGCTGGGATTGGAAGCCCCTTGTCACAATCCATATATGATATCTGTAGCTCAGATGGTTGAAGTTATTCACTGCATTGACGATACGATTGAACTGATTAATCAGCTTTTGGATACCGGAATCAGGGATGAGAAGCCGAACCAGAAACCGACACGATACGGACGTGGAATCGCAACAACGGAAGTGCCTCGGGGCATTTTATTTCATGACTACACATATAACCGGCAGGGCATGATCGAAGCCGCAAACTGCATCATTCCGACCGGACAGAATCTGGCCAATATCGATGATGATATGAAAAAACTGGTGCCGGAAATATTGTCCGAAGGAAAAGGTAACATAACGAAAAAACTAGAAATGCTGGTGCGCGCTTACGATCCCTGTATTTCCTGCTCGGTTCATATGTTAGATGTTGATTTTATCGAATAATAACGGCATTTATGCTGAAGGTTATTGCGATAGGAAGTACACTTAGAGGTGATGACAGCATCGGGCCTCATGTCGTCAATGAGTTAAGTAGAATGGAAATACCTGTCCCTTTGAACCTTATCGATGCGGGTTCCGATGCCTTTATTTTACTGGAGCACCTGATCGGGGAAGACCCGATTCTGGTGATTGATTGTGCCCGGATGAATAAATCACCCGGTGATTATTCCAAATTTAAACTGGATCAGCTCAGAAAGAGCGCGCTGGGTCAGGCCATCTCCCTGCACGGATTCAGCCTGATGGAAGTGGTTCGGATGGCGGAGTCGGTGGGACAAGTTGCCGATTGCACAATCATAGGAATTGAACCAAAACAAACCGATTTTGGAGAAGGACTTTCTGAGGAGGTTCAGAATAGCGTTCCTTCAATTATAAAAATGGTTATTGAGGAGGCCAAAAAACATGCCAAAGAAAATTTTGATCGTTGATGATGATATCGATCTGGTAGAAGCCATGCGACTGACCTTAGAGAGCGCCGGTTTCGAAGTAATTGACGCCCAGGATGGCAAAAAAGGATTTGACCTGAGCGTTCAGGATCAACCCGATTTAATTATTCTCGATGTAATGATGGGCACCCAGGACGAAGGTTTTCATATCGCATATCAGTTGCGCCAGAATGATAACACCAGTGATATTCCCATAATTATGCTGACCGCGGTGGGACAGGAAACCGGATTTGAATTTGACAAAGAAAAAGATGAAGACTTTTTGCCCGTCAATGAATTTATCGAAAAACCGGTTGATCCCGACGCACTGATAGAAATGGTTAAAGCGAACCTGGGGCAATAGTAAGATAAAATCCCTTACTCATGTTAAAATACATACCTCTGATTGTCAGCATGGCAATTCGTGTCATGCTGACTCTTTTTTTTGGAAATTTGTAAATTTCCGGCAATAATAATTTCGTTGAACTGCTGATATCTTAAACAACAGGATATTCCAGAATGGCGACAAAAGAAAACAAGAAAACCACATTACCGGCAACTGTTTTTTTCGACCAGGCCGGCGTACGCGCATTTCTTAATTTTATACTTAAAACTTCAAATGTGATTGCACCGGTCAAAATCGGACCTGATAAATATGACTGGCGTCAAATATCCGGGGCGGCTGAGGCGGCGCTGGATTATCCGCGTACCTTGCACCCCCTGAAGAAATATTTTTTGGATCGAAGGAAATCAGAGTCGGATTCGTGCGAAACCGATAAACAACGCAAAACAATCTTCTTTGCCGTTCATCCCTATGAACCGGAAGGAATATTCACCTTAGCAAACCGTATTACCCGCGCGGATGAAGCAGGAAAACGGTTGCCGCATAATGATCAGTTTATGTTCATAGGTACTTCTTATTCCGATGAATATGATTCCTTTATGAGCCATGTTTCAATCGAGCCCGAAGATTTAAAAGGATTTAGTCTCTATTTCGATCGACAGAAAGATGGTTATAATGTTTTTATTCCGGATGAGGAAGGACGGATTTTGCTAAAGGATTTTGAAAGTTATCAGGCGAAAAGGATAAGATTTGAAAATCTAAAGCGTTACGTCCTCGATGAAAAGAAAATCAGAGCATTTATCGATTTCCTGAGAAAAAAAGCGACTGTTATCACAGCGCATAAATACGGCGAGCAATCCTACCGCTACCAGGAAGTTGACGATGCAAATGCCGTGGCCCTTGATTACCCAAGGACTATACAACCGCTGAAAAAATTTTTCCTGCCGCCACGGGAGACTTTGCTGACCTATGATATTGAGGACAACCGCTTTGCCAAAGAAAATATTGTCAGTGAAAAGCGTATCTTTTTTGGGATCCATTCCTATGAGATGCAGGCTGTGCGGCGACTCGATTACAGCTTCTCGAAAGATAATCCCGAGTCCAATTACCTGACCCGCCGGGATAACAGTCAATTCATTGGTATTTCCCATAAGCCGGATCAATGGCATTTTTCGAAGGATTTGGACCAGGCCCCGGATGATCTCGAAGGTTTCTGCATTTACATAGATCATCAGAACGAAGCGTTTCATGTCTTCATTCTGAATGATGAGGGACAGGAAATGGCTAATGACTTTTTCAAAGATATGAGACCGGCTGCCGAACCATACCGTTTTTCAGAGCAAAATGTTCAATTTGTAATCGATGTCCACCATTCACAATTGCCGGCATTTTTTGAGGCCGCATACCATGCGCCGGTATGGGATAAAGTGGCCGGGCAGTGCCTTGGCTGCGGTACCTGTAATCTGCTTTGCCCGACCTGTTACTGTTTCGATGTACGCGATGAGGTCGATCTGAACATCAGAGATGGTAAAAGAGAACGACTTTGGGATGGCTGCATGCTGAACACCTTCGCTGAGGTGGCCGGCGGAAAAAATTTCCGTAAAAAGTTAAGTTCCAGAACGCGGCACCGTTTGTACCGTAAATTTAAGTATAGCTTTGAACAGAATGGAAAGCTCAACTGCGTCGGTTGCGGTCGCTGTTCGCGTTATTGTCCCGCGGAAATCAGCATTGTCGATATTCTGAACCGACTGATTGCCGATTGTAAACAACAGGAGTATGAAATTTAAGGGTCTATGTCGTTTTGTGTGGTTAAACCCGGGAGCGACTTCCGAATGCTGTGGTTGGCGGGGTAATGGGTTTGTCTGTTCGATGTTTCTCTGTTTCGATACCGATTCCGATAGCGACCCCGACCCCGATCAG
>CAYXRA010000094.1:0-16765 GCA_964467525.1 uncultured Calditrichaceae bacterium | reverse complement strand
GGGTTCTTCTCACATTCCCGCCCCGTCGGGACTGGGGTGGGGATTTTAAACAGATTAAATGATAATGATCAAACCAGTTAAAACTTTAATTATCGGTGTACCAATCTGCGATGAAATATGACCAGTACATCGATGAATAAAGTTTTAAACGTATCAACAATTTAATAAAAGGAATGAAGGAATGTTTGCAAATAGAGTTAAGGGGATATGTATGATGAAATGGTTTTTATACCTGTTACTCTTTTTTACCTTCGTTGCCGGTTGGTCGACCGGCGACCTGCAGGCGCAAACCACGGGTAAAATTGCCGGGTTTGTAACCGACGCCAGCACGAACGAGCCTCTGCCCGGTGCGAATATATTGGTTGAGGGTACCAATATGGGCGCCTCAACCGGGCTGGATGGATCTTTTTATATTATTAATGTCCGTCCCGGTACCTACACGGTTCTGGTACAAATGATCGGTTATGCCACGGAGAAGATAACGGATTTGCGTGTTTCGGTGAACAGAACCGCGTCGCTGAGTATTTCGCTTAAGCCGACCATTATGGAGGGCGAGGTTATCGTCGTTCAGGCTGATAAGATTGCCACAAAGAAAGATCAGACCGGCTCGATGCGTACGGTGTCGTCGGAACAGATGGAAGTGCTGCCTATCGAAAATATGACCGATGTGGTCTCCATGCAGGCCGGTGTGGTTCAGGGCCACTTTCGCGGCGGCCGCATCACCGAGGTGTCCTATCTCATCGACGGCATGCAGGTGGACGACGCGCTCAGCGGAGAGTTTCGCAATGTTGAAATCGAACCGGAAGCGATTCAGGATCTGGAAGTGAACACCGGTACGTTTAATGCCGAGTACGGAAGGGCGATGAGTGGTGTGGTTAATGCCGTTACCAAAGACGGCGGTAACGATTTCAGCGGCAGTTTTTCCACCAGTGTTGCCAACTACTATACGTCACACGATGATATTTTCATCGGTTTGGATGATACGGAAATTACCCGCAATCAGGATTACAAATTTAACATCAGCGGTCCGATTGTTCCAAACAAGCTGAATTTTTTTCTGAATACCCGTTATCAGGATAATAATAATCATTTGAACGGCATCCGCCGCTATAATATGAATGATTTCAGTACCTATGCCAATTATCCGGATATGTGGTACAGCGAGGTTAACGGGGATTCAGGGTACGTACCGATGAATAACAGCAAGAATTTATCCGTTCTCGGTAAATTAACCTACAGGGCGTTCGACAACCTTAAAATGTCATTACTCTATACAAAAAATCTCGATGAATGGCATAATTATAATCATGCTTTCAAGTATGCTCCGGACGGCCGCGCCTATCCGCATCGTGATTCCGATATGCTGGCTTTCCAGCTTAATCATGCCGTAAGCACAAGCGCCTTCTACGAATTCAAGCTGTCCTATCTTGATAATTACGACGGCTACTATTTGTATGAAAATCCGCGCAGCCCCAAATATGTCAGCGATGTTTATCTGGGGAATAATGCCGAAACAGGATTTTTTACCGGCGGACAGGAAAAAGCGCATAACGAAAGCACACAGATTGACTGGAATGCCAAATTCGATTTTACCTGGCAGATCAATTCAAAACACAGTCTCAAAATGGGGTGGCTGTACACACATCATAATATCAGAAACAGAAACAGCACCATTTTTAATACATGGGCCGATTCCAGCGGCGACCGCGAAGCCGAATTCTATTTCGATGAAAATGGAAAAATTATATTCCCTAATTATAATCCGGTCATCAAGGGAGATAGCGCTCTTAGTACGGATAAGTATCATGTTAAACCGACTGAATTTTCTTTCTATATCCAGGATAAAATGGAATATGAGGATATGGTGCTGAATGTCGGCCTGCGCCTGGATTACTTTGATCCGGCCTCCGTTTATCCTTCCAATGAAAGGAATCCGGACGCCAATGCCTTCTATCAGCAATTCGATACGACGCGGACGGTTTATAAAGATGCCGATTATCAGTTGCAAATCAGTCCGCGCCTCGGCTTATCTTATCAGTTGGGCAAAAAGGCGGTGCTGCATTTTGCTTACGGCCATTTCTTTCAGATTCCGCCGATGTATGCGATGTACAACAATAATGCCTTTCAACTGGCTCCTAATGATTTTGAAACACCGATCATGGGCGACACCCGTCTCAAAGCGCAGAAGACCATCCAGTATGAAATCGGCCTCTGGCAGGAGCTGATGGACGGCATGGGGTTGGAAGTGACTCTATTCTACCGCGATATATATGACTTGCTCAGTACAAAAGTCATCACCCATTACAATCAGACACGCTTTGGCGTCTATACCAATAAAGACTACGGTAATGCCAAGGGGTTGGAAGTGACTTACGATTACGCATATCAATCCTGGTATGCGGCGCTCAATTATACGCTGCAGTATACGCGCGGTAATGCCGATTCACCGACACAGACCTTCAACCGCGCCGGCGGGCGGATGGATCCGGTTGACAGGCTGATTCCCATGAGCTGGGATCAGCGCCATACATTTAATGCCACGGTTGGATACAATCAGTCCAATTACGGCGGTACCTTAACCGGATATTACAATTCCGGTTCGATCTATTCCTGGTCGCCTGTGGAAGCGAATCGTATTTCCAGAATTAAAATATATCCCAATAATGATTATCGATCCAGTAGTTATACCGTTGATTTAAATGCCTGGTACCAATTTGGCCTGTTCAAGGATACGAAGCTTAAACTAACCTTATCAATTTATAATCTGCTCGACAGGCTGAATGAATCCTGGGTTTATCCCCGCACCGGACAGGCTTATACGGATATTATCCTGCCCAGCGATATCGGCACGCATCGCAGTGATTTCAATGAATATGAAGATCGTATAGAAAATCCATCCATGTACTCAGCGCCGCGACTGATTAAACTGGGCATGGGTGTAATGTTTTAGATGAATCAAACAGAAATTATCTTGAGGTGAAAATAATATGAGCAATATGATTCGATACGCCATTTGGATAACGTTAATGCTGTTTCTGTGCAGCAGCGCCTTGTTTGCGCAGGGGCATGAGTATGAAGGGCCCGAAGATCCGGCCGGCGATCAGCAGGCGGTTCGCGAAGGTTATATGACCGGTAACCGGATTCTGCTTTATTTTAAGAATACGACAGAGCTGGCCAACTGGACCGCAACCTACCGCGGTTCGCAATGGTCGCGCTGGCCCAATGACGACTCCGGCACGCGTATGCTGGACGGTATCGCCCTGTTGATCGGCGCCCGCGTTTTTCTGAAGAACGATACCATTCCGGTTGATAATCTTGATGAGGTTTACAGCACCCCGGGCATCGATACCCTGTGGTATTTACAGACCAGTTATCGCGAGGAAATGGATGAGGATCCAACAGAAACCATCGAATGGGGGCTTTACCCGGTGTTCGGCTATTTTAATCCGCTCAATGATTACCCGGCCATGAGCAATGATTCCACCACCTGGCCGCTTGCTGGCTGGCCCGCTTCGGGTTATGACCTGAAATGGCCGGGTGAATGGAATGGCCGCTTCGGCAGGGGTATTAAATATGCCCAGCTTGAAACCTATTTTGTAGCCAACGACGCCCAGGATCAGGAATATCTCGGACCTGAAGATCGCGTTAAATATTCACCCCGCGCTAAGTCGGGCATCAGAATAAATGCCGATAATTCAACACAACCCGGAAAACCGTGGGGCGGTTTGGGTATTCGCGTGGAACAGCGCGGCTTTCAGTGGAGCAATGTTCAGACCCAGGACGCAATCTTCTGGGAATACTCAATCGCCAATATTTCCGATTACAATCTGACAGAAGTGGCCTTCGGTTACTGGGTGGACAACGGTATCGGCGGCGAAGCCGACGATGAACTGGGCTTCTTTGATAGAAAAATTGATATGGCTTATTCCTGGGACATCGACGGCACCGGCGCCGGCGGACTGAAAACCGGCACCATGGGCTTTGCCTACCTGGAAAGTCCGGGTATCTATGATGATGGTGAGGATAACGATCAGGACGGGCTGACCGACGAGCGGCGCGATAATCCCGCCGGTGAACTGGTCGGTCCTTATTATCACATTACCAATCTGGAAAATTTTCTGGAAACCTATAATTTGAAGGAATCGGAATTAAAGGAACATTACGAAGGCGATGAGGATCAGGACTGGCAGAACGGTTTCGATAAAAACGGCAACGGCACTTATGTCGAAAATATCGGTACGGATATCGATCCGCAGTGGGTCGTTGAAGATGGTGAATATGTCGGCGATGATGTCGGTCTCGACGGCGTAGGGCCATACGACCTGAACTATGACGGGCCCGATGAAGGCGAAGGCAACGGGCGACCCGATTATAAGCAGGGCGTCGGCTGCGAGCCGAATTTCAATGCCACGGACGTTAGCGAATCGGATATGGTCGGATTAACATCATTCCGCTTATTCCCCATTCCCCAGCATCGCCCGCCATGGACCAGATGGTTCAAGAATGACAAGTCCATGTGGGAAATCATCGGTACCGATTCCACGCTGGAGTATCTGGGTAATATCTCAAATCTGGTGGAGACGTTTGCATCCGGACCGTTCCCGCTGCCGCAGGGCACGGAAGAACGCATCTCCATGTCCGAGCTGCACTCTTTCGACGCCTTGGCCGGATTGAATTCCGATGAGCACAGCGCCCCGATTCTTTATCAAAAGAAAAAGATCGTTCAGGTCATCTATGAAAAGGATTACCGATTTGCCCGCGCTCCGGAAATGCCCACTCTGAGCGCAACACCGGCTGACGGTAAAGTGATATTAACCTGGGATAACCGGGCCGATCAGATGACCCGCGAACCGCTTCTGGGCAATATCAATGATTTTCAGGGCTATAAGTTAATCAAGGCCACGGATAAGAATCTGGCCGATCCCCTGGAAATCACAAATGGTTACGGCGAAGCCGCGTATTACAAACCGATCTTCCAGTGCGATCTCAAGGATTCGCTGGAGGGATTTGCCACCTGGGGCATCGAGCAAACCGGTATTGCCTATAATCTGGGCAGTAACACCGGTATTATTCACCATTTTGTCGATAATGCCGTTCAAAACGGTCGCACCTATTATTATGCGCTCATCGCCTACGATTACGGAATCAAGCAAATCGGCAAAGGCATCGGTATCGCCCCGTCACAAACGGTGCCTTCCATTACCCTGAACGAGTCGGAAGAGGTTGTGTTCACCTCCCCGAATATTGCCATCGTTACACCGCATCAGTTGGCCGCCGGTTATGTACCGCCTTCTATCGATCAGACCGAGGACCAGCAAACCCTTGGCACCGGGACTGTTGGAGCGGACATTCTGGCCAGCGGCGATCTAAAGCAAAATCACGATTATATGATCAAATTTAAGGTGGATACGCTATATGACGTAGGATCTGCACCGGACGGTTTAATTTACACAAATAACGGTTTTGAAATTTATGACATCACCAATGGCAAAAAGAGTCTGGTATATGAAGAGAAACCGGATAATTTTGCTTTCGACCATATCATACAGCGTGAAGATACCTCCATCGCCGGACGGCCCAATCTTGACTACTGGGCTTTGAAATCGGGTCAACAGATCGAAACCGACGTTTTTGAAGGGATGCGCATGCGGATCAATATCCCTGTCGAAACGGCGGCCTTTGATGCCGCGGCATCCGGCTGGCAGGTGGGTGATGCGGATATCAACATCACAACCACGGTTGCAGAATCGCAGCACTTCCCCTGGGATTATTATATCATCTTTACCGGTAATGACTCGGTGTTTACCGGTGAAAAAGTCAGTGGAATCCCTAAAGATGAGAATGGCGTCAGGATCGATAGGCATGATTTACTTAATGAAGAAAAATTTAGTTTTTATGTGGAAAACCGCTCTTTTCTGGATTCCACGGGCGCTTACCGTAAAATGAACATGATCGGGCAGGATATGAACAGTAATGTTGAATTTGATATTCTGGAAGATCGTATCCTGGTCGGTTCAACCAACGAGAAAAACCAATGGGCCGGGACGATTTTTATTATTGATTTTAACAACATTGAAGACCCTGCCGATCTGCCACAGGCCGATGATTTTTATAAACTGACATTTCAGCGGCCGTTCGTTGAAACGGATTCCATCACCTTCACGGTATTGCCTGAAGGCGAGCTGGACACGCAGGCTTTGAAAACGGATATGGATGATATTAAGGTCGTACCTAATCCCTATATTGCCACCAATCTGCTTGAGACCGCGATTTCCAATCCGGAATTGAATCAGCGGCGACGCCTGATGTTTACCCATGTTCCGGCAAGATGTACCATTAAGATTTTTACTGCATCGGGTATGTATGTCGATGAAATAAATGTCAACAATGCCGAAAGATATAACGATCCCAGCAGCGGCATCGCTTACTGGGATTTAACCAGCCACGAAGGTCTGGATATCGCTGCCGGTATTTATATCTACCATATAAAATCTGATGTAACCGGTGAAGAGAAAATGGGTAAATTTGCGGTAATTAAATAATTATATCGGATAATTATTTTATAAAGGTGAAATAATATGAATGGAATACAATTTAAAACGACGATAATCCTTGTCATACTGCTGATGCTTTTAGGCCTGACTTTCGGTCAGAATCCGACACGCGTGGGAACAACGACCGCGGCTTTTCTGGAAGTCGGTTACGGCAGCGCCGGGGCCGCCCTTGGTGATGCATACGTCAGTATGGTCAATGACATATCCGGTATCTACTGGAATCCGGCCGGTTTGGCATTTATGAAAAAGAGCGAGGCCAGTTTTGCCTATCAACCGTGGATCGTTAACATTAATACGGCTTTTGTAGGCGCCGGATTGGTAATCGAAGGCATCGGTACGCTGGGACTGGGAATGATCAGCGCTGATTACGGGCGCATGGATGTGACCACGGTGGAATACCAGGAGGGTACCGGTGAAACGTTCACGGCTAACGACTATGCCCTGAGTTTATCCTATGCCCGCGCTTTAACCGACTGGTTTGCCTTCGGCGCATCGGGAAAATATGTGCACTCCAAAGTCTGGCATATGAACGCCAGCGCCATTGCCCTCGATCTGGGCGTCATCGTGACCACCACCTTCTTTTCACCCACCGGTAAAAGAGGCGATGGTATGCGCATCGGAATGAGCATTTCCAATTACGGCACGCGGATGCGTTATGACGGCATCGACTTGCTTAATCCCATTGATATCGAACCGGATGAGCGGGGCAACTATGCCTATACTTCCGGTCAATTCCGGCCGTCGGAATGGGAACTGCCCCTGATATTCAGAATCGGCGCATCGATTAAAGCGCTGCGACTGGAAAATCATATGGTAACACTCTCCTTCGATGCGCTTCACCCCAATAACAGCGGTGAATATGTAAACGCCGGAATGGAATATGAACTGAATATGCCCGGCACGGCGAAGTTTTTCCTGCGCGGCGGTTACAAGGGATTGTTCCTCGATGAATCGCAATACGGCTTTGCCATCGGCGGCGGTTTGTTAAAATACATCGGCGGGAACATGGCTTTAAAGGTTGATTACGGTTTTCGTGATATCGGTATCCTTGGCAACGTGCATAGTTATACCGTGGGATTTCTGTTCTAAAAAGTTTATTGCCGTTACCGATAGTATAATGATGTGGGCAACCAATGGCTTGAGCAGTATGTGATTTCGGAAATAAGGCTATTAAAATGGTATTTGTTAGCAGGAATTGAAGATGTGTAGAGTAAAACGCAACATTCTTTCGATAATTTGCCTTTTTATTTTCCAGGCGGGCGTCAACAGCCAGGAAAGCGTCGAAGATAAAATTAATGCATTACTGGCTGAAATGACCTTAGCTGAAAAAATCGGCCAGATGTCGCAGTTTAACGGATTCGGCCCAAAAATACCGGATGATTTCAAAAACAAGCTGAGAAAGGGCCTGGTAGGGTCGGTGCTGAATGAGGTCAATCCGGAAACGGTTAACGAAATGCAGCGTATTGCCGTCGAAGAAAGCCGTCTGCAGATACCTTTGATTATCGGCCGCGATGTGATTCACGGTTTTAAAACGATTTTGCCCATTCCCCTTGGTCAGGCAGCCACCTGGAATCCCGATCTGATTGAGCAGGGCGCCCGCATGGCGGCGACCGAAGCGGCATCGGTGGGTATCAACTGGACATTTGCGCCGATGATCGATATTACCCGCGATCCGCGCTGGGGACGCATCGCCGAGAGTCTGGGTGAAGATCCCTGGTTAAATAGCCGTCTGGCTGAAGCGATGATCCACGGTTTTCAGGGCAATGATTTGAAACAGAAGGGAACCATCGCCGCCTGCGCAAAGCATTTTGCCGGGTACGGGGCTGCCGAAGGGGGCCGTGATTACAACACGGCCAGCATACCGGAAAATGAATTGCGTGATGTCTATCTGCCGCCCTTCAAAGCTGCCGTGGATGCCGGTGTTGCCACTTTTATGTCGGCCTTTAATGAAGTGAACGGTGTACCGGCCAGCGGCAACAAATTTTTGCTGGATCAAATTTTGCGCCGGGAATGGGGCTTCGATGGATTTGTGGTCAGTGACTGGGCTTCGGTCGAGCAATTGGCCGAACATGGTTTCGCCGAAGATAAGAAAGAAAGCGCCGAACTGGCGATTCGAGCGGGTGTTGATATGGAAATGGCCAGCACCACTTATGCCGATTATTGCGCCCCATTAGTCGCGGAAGGAAAACTGTCCGAAACCGATCTTGATGAGGCTGTGCGCCGTATTTTACGTATCAAATTTCAATTGGGCCTCTTTGAGAATCCGTACACCAATCAGGATGATTTTCCTGAGATTTTAAATGAAAATCACCGTGCCCTGGCCAAAAAAGCGGCGGTGCAGAGCGTCGTACTCCTGCAAAACAATGATCAACGATTACCTTTATCCAAAGCAAATTTAAAAAATGTAGCGGTTATCGGGCCGCTGGCCGACGCTCCCCACGAACAACTGGGTACCTGGATACCGGACGGCGAGGCCAGGCATGCCGTAACGCCGCTCACTGCTATCCGGAATTATCTGAATCCGCAGGTTAACGTGCATTTTGCCCATGGACTGGATTACAGCCGCAGTAAAAGCACAACAGGATTCGGCAAAGCGCTGGAAGCGGCACAACGTTCGGATGTCATTTTACTGTTTCTCGGCGAGGAATCGATCCTTTCCGGTGAAGCGCACTGCCGGGCGGATATCAGTCTGCCCGGTGCCCAGGAAGCACTGGTATCAGCTTTACATGAAACCGGCAAACCAATTGTCGCGGTTATCATGGCCGGCCGCCCGTTGACCATCCGTCCGATCCTGCCGCAGATTGATGCGTTGCTTTATGCCTGGCATCCCGGCACGATGGGCGGCCCGGCATTGTCCGATTTAATCTTCGGGATTGAGAATCCTTCGGGAAAATTGCCCGTCACCTTTCCCACGACCGTCGGTCAGATTCCCATATACTATGCCCATAAAAACACCGGAAAACCGCCAACGAAAAAGAGCTGGGTAAAAATGGAAGATATTCCGGTCGGAACAACTTACATCGCCGACGCATTTACCGCACATTATTTGGATGAGGGCTTTGAACCGCTTTTTCCTTTCGGCTTTGGATTATCGTACACATCATTTAAATATGCCGATATCAGGATTCCCAGACAGGAAATCGAGCCTGGGGAAATACCGGAAATTACCGTCAACGTAAGTAACACCGGCAAGTACGCAGGCGAGGAAGTCGTACAGCTTTACATACGCGATCTGGTTGGCGACCGGACGCGGCCGGTACGTGAATTGAAGGGATTTAAGCGCATTGCGCTCGAGCCCGGACAAACCAGAAAAGTTCATTTTAAACTAAATACGGATGCGCTGGCATTTCACAATCGTAAAATGCAAAAGGTTACCGAGCCCGGTCAGTTCCGGGTATGGATCGGTGGTGATTCGAAAGCGGAGCTGAGCGCATCATTTACTATTACTGAATAATACAAGCATAGGATAGAAAATGGAAAAAGGCAGTCGTTATGTAGTTGGCGTCTCACTGGTTGTTGCGCTGGGCGGATTTCTGATGGGCTTCGATGCCTCGGTGATTTCAGGTGTGGTCAAATTTATCGAGCTGGAATTTGATCTGACCAAAATGCAATTGGGCTGGGCAGTGAGTTCACTGACCCTGACGGCCACGCTGGCGATGATGGTATCCGGTCCGCTAAGCGACCGTTTCGGGCGTAAAATCATGCTAAAGATCGCCGCCATTTTATATACGATTTCGGCTATCGGTTCGGCCTTCGCCCCTTCATTCTGGTTTCTGGTGGTTGCCCGGATGATCGGCGGGTTGGGTGTCGGCGCTTCGCTGATTCTTGCCCCGATGTACATCGCGGAAATTTCACCGGCAAAAATGCGCGGCCGCATGGTTAGTTTTAATCAATTGAATATCGTTCTCGGTATCTCGGTAGCTTTCTTCTCCAATTATCTGATCCTGCAATTAGGGGGACTGGAAGCAAACTGGGCGCAGGCCTTAAAATTTGGCGCTTACAACTGGCGCTGGATGCTGGGTCTGGAAATCCTGCCGGCAGCGTTCTATTTTATCAGTTTGTTTACCGTACCCGAAAGTCCGCGCTGGCTGGTAATGCATGACCGCGAAGATGAAGCGCGCGGTATTTTTACCAAAGCCAGCGGCGCTGAAAAGGCAGCACAGGAAATCAAAGCCGTACACGAAAGCATCGCCAGAGAAACCAATAAATCAAAAGCGAAAATAGCTGAATTGTTTAAACCGGCGATGAAACTGGTATTGACAATCGGTATCGTTGTTGCTGTTCTGCAACAGATCACGGGTATTAATTCCGTATTTTTTTACGCCCCGATGATTTTTGAGCAAACAGGCATCGGCACCGATGCATCCTTCTCTCAGGCTATTCTGGTGGGACTAACCAATCTGGTATTTACCATTTTAGCGATACTGTTTATCGATCGTTTCGGCCGCAGACCGCTGCTGGGCTTCGGTGTGGCCGGAATTGCGGTTTGCATGTTTGTACTGGCCGCCGGTTTTTATTCGGCCTCCTACACGCTTACGGATGATTCCATTGCCCGTTTGCCGGAGTCCGTTGATAAGATTCAACTGGCGACAATTAACAACAAAACATTTCATAACGATGTCGAATTCAAGCAAGCCCTGACAAATTGTCTCGGCGAAAAATCGGCCACAGCCCATGAATCCGATTTAATTTCGGGGGCCATTAAAATGAATTCCTGGCTGATTCTTATCGGCATCGTCGGATTTGTCGCTTCTTTTGCCATATCCATCGGTCCGGTTATGTGGGTGCTTTTCTCGGAGTTATTTCCTAATCGCCTGCGCGGACTGGCCATTTCATTTGTCGGCCTGATCAATTCGGGGGTTAGTTTTTTGGTGCAGCTTATTTTTCCCTGGGAACTTTCAACAATCGGCAGTGCCGGCACATTTCTGATCTATGGCATTTTTGCGGCAATTGGTTTGATTTTTATTCTGACCATCGTACCGGAAACGAAAGGTAAATCGCTCGAAGAGCTGGAAGCAACTTTAGTAAAGCGGGATGCCGTTAATGCGTAGTTTCATGCGCGCCCAGTCAAAAAAGATTGAAATTGAAAAATGGTGTGAGGGCGTCCGCATGCAGCGTGATCCCGGAATGGAATTTGTCGTAAACTGGATTTTAAATCACGGTGAGTGGTTCCGGCGGGCCTGGGAAAAGTCACTTTGCTGCAAGTGCCGCTTATCTGGTTATTGCGGATATGAAGTGCGCGAACACTGTGTTCAATTCAGCGAATGCCGGAATCAGGATATATTTGCAAAAGTTTAAAGCAGACTGGACGGAAAGTTCTGCAAATACTGCATTTAATTTTTTTATCAATTGAACAGGTATGTTTATGAAATTATGCGGAAAATTTCCTGCGAAACCATTCGCCCTCCCTGCCATTCTGTGGCGCTGTGTCATTTTATCTTTAGCAGTGATGGGATTTTCCGGGAGTATTATTTCCTGTTCCGGACAAAGCCGGGTGAATGGAACCCCGATCAAAGTGGAAGTACGGCGGGTCGATGGTGCTTTCAGTCTGTTCCGTGATGGCAAACCCTATTACATCAAAGGGGCAGGCGGCTCCTCACGACTGGCTGAATTAGCCGCACGCGGCGGTAATTCCATTCGAACCTGGAGTACCCGCAATGCCCAGGCTGTTCTGGATTCGGCGCAAAAATACGGGATAACCGTGCTCATGGGATTGCATGTGCAAAAGGAACGGCACGGTTTTGATTACAATGATGAGCAGGCCGTGCGGGATCAGCTTGAACAACTGACCGTTGAAGTAAAACAACTCAAAGACCACCCGGCTCTTTTGGCCTGGGGCATCGGCAATGAATTAAATCTGCGCTATACGAATAAAAAAGTCTGGGATGCGGTAAACGATATCGCGGCAATGATCCATGAAGTCGATCCCAATCATCCGGCGACAACCATGCTGGCCGGCATCGGCAAAGAAGAAGTGGATTACATCAAAGCACATGGCAAAAATCTCGATTTTTTATGTATTCAGATGTACGCTGATGTGATCAATATCCGTGAGCGCGTGGCACAAACCGGTTGGGATGGACCATATGCGATTACGGAATGGGGCGCCACCGGACACTGGGAAGTGGCGCGCACCGAATGGGACGTGGCCATCGAACAAACCAGCAGCGAACGTGCACAACTGCTCCAAAAAAGGTACGAGCAGGCGATAAAACCTGATACAACACAATGCCTGGGTTCGTATGTTTTTTTATGGGGACAAAAACAGGAACGCACGCCCACCTGGTACGGCCTGTTCACGGAGAACGGCGAAATCATGGAAAGCATCGATGTCCTGCAGTATCTGTGGACCGGACAATGGCCGGACAACCGTGTGCCGCAAATATTTGATGTGCTTCTGGAAGGAAAAACAAGATACGACAACGTGTGTCTGAAACCGGGACAGCAGGCGGAATTGACATTCAGGGGATACGATTTTGAGGACGATCCGCTGACCATTGGTGCGGAGATCCTGCCGGAGAGTACCGATCTGGGCGATGGCGGCGATTACGAATCACGTCCGCAGACAATTACCGGATTAATTCAGGATCGGGAGCAGGACAGGATAATATTTACAGCGCCTTCGGAGAAAGGTCTCTATCGGATCTTTGTTTATATCCGTGACGGACACAATCATGCGGCAACGGCCAACGTGCCCTTTTATATGGAATAATTTAATGTTATACTGAGCGCACCGAAGTATCTCAAAGCTCAGAATAACCGAAATGAATTAAAAACCCAGCTATAATTAAAAAAACAGAGGTAACCATGAAAAACTCGTTACTGATATTAACACTTTTCTTTTCAATTTTTTTAATTCTCAATACGATGGGATGTAAAAATCAGCCTGCAACGGAGTTGGAAACCATCGTGATTCAGGCAGAATCTTTTACGGATTCCTTTGGGGAATTTACCGTCATTGAAGCAGAAGACGGCAATAAAATTGTCACTGTACTGAATAAGGGCGCGTGGCTTGCTTACGAAGTGCCGGTGGAGGTGCCGGGAAGATATCGCTGTGAAATTAAATTGTCATCACTGTCTAATTCATCCGGTTCGTGCCGGATTGAAGATTATTATGACAATGAAGACGGACGTACATACAATATCACTGCCGATGTACCGGTGCCGGCAACCCGCAAGGGCGGGAAATACAGCATTGTGTCAAAAGACGGATCGCCGCTAAATACGGGTGTTCATAAAATGAAACTGCATATTGAAAGTGACAGTCTGAATGTGGACTGGATAAAATTTATCCTGATCAGAGCTCATCAGCTTACACCGGATACGCTGGTGCAGAACATGGACGGCAGTGAATGGCACCTGGTCTGGTCCGATGAATTCGACGGCAGCGGACTGGTGGATTCCACCAAATGGACTTATGATATCGGAAACTGGGGCTGGGGCAATAACGAGCCGCAGTATTACACCAGCAAACGGCTTAAAAATGCCCGCCAGGAAGAAGGCAATCTGATCATCGAGGCCCGCAAAGACGATATGGGGCAGTCCTGGACGTCAGCCCGTCTGACCACGCGCGGTAAAGTCAGTTTTATTTATGGTAAAATCGAGTGGCGCGCCAAAGTACCGGCCGGTGACGGTACCTGGGCTGCCGGCTGGACCCTGGGTGATGCTTATCGCGATGAACTTTCATGGCCCTACTGCGGGGAAATAGATATTCTGGAATGCGTCGGCCGTGAAATCGATGACGAAACCGGTGACGGTGTCAATCATGCATCCTGTCATACACGCGCCTATTATTTCAAGCAGGGCAATCACATCACGAGTACGATTCCGGTCGAAAATATGACCGATGCATATCATACCTACACGGTGGAATGGGATGAGCAGGCTGTGGTTGCTTATCTGGATGGCGAAAAATATTACACCTACGATAAACATGACAGTGAATGGGCCTGGCCGTTTGACGAGCCGCAGAACCTGATCATCAATCTGGCTATCGGCGGCGGCATGGGCGGCGCCATCGATGAAAGCCTGACTTCCCAAAAACTGATTGTGGATTATGTGCGGGTGTATGAGTTAAGATAATAATTTACAAAAGCAGATGTCCCCTTGGCAAAGGGGACGACAGGGGTTGTAATTCTTAACGGGAATGTCATTATGCCAGAAACTACAACCCCTGCCATAGGCACCCCTTACGGGGCTAACCCCTTTTTTAAAGGGGAACCGATTTTATTTAATATTAACCAAATTGGATTCCTTTATGAAAAATTGCTGCACATTGTTTATTGTTCTTTTAGTTTTTCTTTTCTCGGGCTGTACACAAAAAGGACCTGAATACGAGTACACATCCGTAGAGGTGATTCAATCCTCAAAGGCCGGAGATTTAGTCAACGTCGAAAAACAAATTGACTGGCAGCAATCGCAAGACGGACAAGGCAGCGTCGTGACCATCGATCCACGGAAAACGTTTCAGACAATCATCGGCATCGGCGGGGCATTTACCGAATCGTCGGCTTATGTGCTCGATCAGCTCAGTGACGCCAAAAGGCAGGAAGTGCTTAAGGCCTATTTCAGCAAGGAAGGTGCCGCTTATTCATTGATGCGCACGCACATCAACAGTTGTGATTTTTCACTCAATAGCTATTCGTACGCCGATACAAAAAACGATACGCTGCTGACTGATTTTTCCATCGAAGATGATATGGACGATTTGATTCCGCTTATCAAAGATGCACAGAATATCAGCAGCGACGGGTTTAAACTACTGGCCTCGCCGTGGACCGCGCCGCCCTGGATGAAAGATAATAGCGGCTGGAAAGGCGGATCACTTAAAAAAGAATTTTATCCCACCTGGTCCCTGTTTTTTTCAAAATACATAAAGGCTTATCAGGAACAGGGTATTCCCATTTGGGGTGTGACCGTTGAGAATGAACCGCTCGGTAACGGCGGGCAATGGGAAAGCATGATCTACACGCCGCAACAGATGGCCGAATTTGTCAAACATCATCTCGGACCGCAATTTCAAAAAGACGGTCTGGACACAAAAATCCTGATTTACGATCAGAATCGCGATCATCTGCTGGAATGGGCGAGTAAAATTCTGGGCGATCCGCAGGTAGCCGATTATATATGGGGAACGGCAGTCCACTGGTACAGCAGTACTGTTGAGTGGTATCCTGAAGTCCTCGATTCGGTGAACCGTCAGTTTCCGGACAAGCCGCTGATGCACACCGAGGGCTGCATCGACGCCGAGGTTCCGGTTTGGCGGGATGATGTCTGGTACTGGAAGCGGGAAGCGACTGACTGGGGTTACGACTGGGCGCCCGAAAAGGACAAACACCTGCATCCCAAATATGTCCCGGTGTACCGCTATGCCCGCGATCTTATCGGCGGACTGAACAGCTGGCTGACCGGTTGGATCGACTGGAATATTGTGCTCGATGACAAGGGCGGACCAAACCATGCCAACAACTGGTGTATTGCGCCGGTGATTGTCAGGCCGGAAACGGATGAAGTGTATTATACGCCGCTGTATTTCGTGATGAAACATTTCAGCAAGTATATCCGGCCGGGTGCCGTGCGCATTGATGCCGCCGGTGTACCGGATAAACTCATGCTGACCGCCTGCATGAATCCCGATAACAGCATCGCTGTGGCGGTTTTAAATCAACAGGATGCGGCACAATCGTTTCAATTATCCCTGCATGATAAAACTGTCGCAGTCGATATTCCGGGTAACGCCCTGCAGACGATTATTTTAAAGTAAATGGTATAAAAACGGAAAGAGCAGTACATGAAGCGTCAAGCGATATTTATCGGTAATACAGAATTGAAACAGGATGATTCCAAAGTGAAAGGGGAATACCTGACCATCGGCGGGGAATGGTTTTACCGAATTTCCAACTATGACCACATGCCTCCCTTTTTCATGAGCATTGTCAGCGATGCCGATCACTGGATGTACATCTGGAGTAATGGTGCGCTGAGCGCCGGCCGCAGGAATGCCGATCATGCGCTGTTTCCCTATTACACTGATGATAAGATTCGGGATTCTGCGGAGATTACCGGCAGCAAAACCATTATGCGCATCGAATGCGATAATAAACAATTTTTATGGGAGCCCTTTTCAGAGCGCTTTTGCGGGGCTTACCGGATTGAACGTAATCTGTATAAAAATATTTACGGCAATAAGCTCATCTTTGAAGAAATTAACC
>CAYXRA010000093.1:0-16824 GCA_964467525.1 uncultured Calditrichaceae bacterium | reverse complement strand
CAACCACAGCATTCGGAAGTCGCTCCCGGGTTTACCCACACAAAACGACATAGACTCAATTTTTTAGTCAAATCAAAATGTATGCAGCAATAAAAAACAATACATAAATTTTGCATTCTACGTCGTATACTCCGCATTAATGCGCACGTATTCATAGGAAAAGTCGGAACCCCAGCCCACGGCCTGACCCTCGCCCTGATTGAGATCGAGTAATACTTTAATACTCGGGGCATGCATGCTTTTTTTCAGGGCGCTCTGATTATATTCCACCGGCTGACTCATTTTCAGTATCTGAATCGTCTGCTGACTGCCGATGTAGAGATCGACTTTATCGGGATCGAAAACCACGCCGGCCCTTCCCGCGGCGGCAACGATGCGTCCCCAGTTGGGATCGCGTCCGAAAATGGCCGTTTTAACAAGATTGGAATTGGATATGGTGCGCACAATCTGCCGCGCTTCCACATCCCCAGGCGCGCCGGTGACTTTATATTCGATAAATTTTGTCGCCCCTTCACCGTCGGTGACGATCAGCTTGGCCAGATGGGCGCAGAGTTTTTCCAGATGCGTTTTAAATGTGATATAATACTTGTCTTCTTTTTCGATCGGCGGATTTTTTGCCAGACCGTTACACATCACCGTCACCATGTCGTTGGTCGAGGTGTCGCCGTCCACGGTAATCATATTAAAGGTTTTATCGGCCACTTCTTTAAGCGCTTTGTTCAGCAGGGGCGAACTGATCGCCGCATCGCTGACGATAAAGGCCAGCATGGTGGCCATGTTGGGATGAATCATACCCGATCCCTTGGCAATCCCGGCCAGATTCACGTCATTGCCGCCGATTTTAAAATTCATAAAACCCTCTTTGGCAATGGTATCGGTGGTTAAAATGGCATGGGCAGCCAACGATCCTGCGACCTGACTGGAAGTGATTTTTCTGACATTTTCACGAATACCGTTACAGACTTTTTCCGTGGGAAAGGGCACGCCGATAACCCCGGTAGAAGCAATAAATACCTGTGCCGGTTCTACATTTAGTGTATCAGCAGCGGTTTGCAGCATCGCTTCGGCGCCCATTCTACCCTGCTCGCCGGTACAGCAATTGGCATTACCGGAATTAATTACAAAAGCGCGCAACTTACCCTGTTTAATATTTTCGCGGTTTATTTTCAACGGTTCGGCGACGACGATATTTTTTGTAAACACGGCGGCGGCGCTGGCCGGCGTTGTGGAGTAAATAATAGCCAGATCCCTTCGTTTTGATTTAATACCGATATGCGCGCCCCAGCATTGAATGCCCTTTACGTCTGCGATGTTTTTATGCATGAATTTTTCCCCTACTGAATAATTGAATTAATGAGTAGCCGAATTACCGGATGATTATATACATTTGGACAACATTGATTCGATATTTCATTAACTCAATAGTGCCCGGTTATGGATTTAAAGGCAGCGCTTTCAGCCCGGCGTCCTCCAGAAAATCAAACATGATATTCATATTCTGAACGGCCTGCCCGGCGGCGCCTTTTACCAGATTATCAATCACCGAAATAATTGTAATCATTTGTGTACGTGCATCAAATGTGGCGTAAATATCACAATAATTGGAACCGCGTACATTTTTCATTGCCGGCGGCCGACTGACGATGCGGACGAAATGCTCCTGATGATAGAATGCGGCATAGATTTCCTGCAAATAATCCTGATCAACTGCTCTGAGTGGTTTGACGTAAATCGTAGATAAGATACCACGATCGACGGGCAGCAGATGGGGTGTAAAATTGACCTGAATCCGATTGGCGCTAACTCCTTCCAAAACGGATTCGATTTCCGGGATATGGCGGTGTTTGTGCAGATTATATGCGGAAAAATTGCCGAACACTTCCGGAAAGTGGGTGGTATCCTTTGCTTTAGCCCCGGCTCCGGAAACACCCGACTTGGCATCGATAATAATACGCTCCGTCTCGATGAGATTATTTTTGACCAGCGGCGCCAGCGCCAGAATAGCCGAGGTGGGATAGCAGCCCGGATTGGCAATCAGTTTCGTCCGGCGGATATCCAGTCGAAATAATTCAGGCAATCCATATACCGCCTTATCCAGATAACCGGACGCTGCGTGTTCTGTTCCGTACCACTTTTCGTATAGCGTTGCCGAGGGCAACCGGAAATCACCGGACAAATCGATAATGTGTCTGTGTCTGGCGCCGAAATTTTTTACAAACTCCATGGATACGCCGTGCGGCAGGGCCAAAAAGATCAGGTCCGGATCATGTTCTTTTACGGCCTCTGTGGGTTCCAGCTTCATATCGACCAGCCCGCAAAACTGCGGGTAAATGGATGAAAAATTTTGACCGGCGTAGGTATCCGAGGTGATGACACTAATATTGACATCGGGATGATGGGTTAATATGCGAACCAGTTCCAGGCCGGTGTAACCGCTGGCGCCGATAATGGCGACATTGATTTCGCTCATTTATTTTCCTCTTCCTCCAATACGGATTGGATTACTTCAATGATTGTATCGATCTCTTCTGTGGTAATAATGAAGGGCGGCAGCAGACGGATAACAATTTCCGCGGCGCAATTGACCAGGACGCCCTTTTCGATGATGCGTTCCACGATGCCTGCGCAGGGCGCGTTCAATTCGATACCGGCCATCAATCCGGCGCCGCGCACGGATTTGACGAGCGTAAATTGCCCGGCCAGTTCGCGCAGACGTTTCAAAAGATACCGTCCCCGTTGTTCCACCTGCGGGATCAGTTGCGCTTCGATCAACGTCTCCAGCGCGGCCAGAGCCGCGGCGCAGGCCAATGGATTACCGCCGAAAGTAGTACCGTGATCGCCCGCTTTGAAAACCGCTGCCACCTCTTCGTCGGCCAGCACGGCGCCGATTGGAAAACCGCCGCCCAGCCCCTTGGCCAGAGTGACGATATCCGGTCGTATACCATGATGCTCGAAAGCAAAAAATTTACCGCTGCGTCCCATACCGCATTGAATTTCATCGGCGATCAGTAAAACATGGTTCGCGGCGCAGGCATCGCTCAGGGCCTGTAACCAGTCGGTCTGCGCCGGGATAATGCCCCCTTCACCCTGAATCACTTCTACAATCACCGCCACCGTATCTTTGTTGATCTGCTTGATCGCTTTAAAATTATTTAATTTGATTGCCCGGAAGCCGACCGGAACCGGTTCGAATCCCTGCTGATAGCGGGCCTTGCCCATGGCCAGGGCGGCCAGCGAGCGGCCGTGAAAGGCGTTTTCCATGAACAGAATTTCTCCGTGCCTGCCGTTTCGGGCGCCGTGTTTGCGGGCCAGCTTAAGCGCCCCCTCAATCGCCTCAACACCGCTGTTTACAAAAAACACCCGCTCATATCCGCTTAGGGCAGTCAACTTTTCCGCAAGTGTGCTCTGCACATCGGTATAAAAAAGGTTGGTCACATGCATGAGTCTGCCGGACTGTTCCCGAATGGCATGCATTATGGCCGGATGGGCGTGCCCCAGAATATTAACGGCGATTCCGGCCAGGGCATCCAGATACACTTTGCCCTGCGTATCCCAAACCTTTACGCCGCTGCCTTTTTCCAGGACAACCGGATAGCGTTTATAAATCTGAAAGTGATGCCTGTTTTCCAATTGAATACTTTGCTGCATGGTCACTGCCTTTATTTTGGTGCAAACGTTGCTATTGCCGGTTAATACATCAAACAGCCGTCGATCCTGATTGCCGTTCAATATGATCGCCTCTCTGACACCGGATCGGAGGGCGATAAGCAGCGAATCGATTTTAGGGATCATGCCGCCGCTAAGTTTTTCCCGCAGCAGGCTTTCCGCTTCCTGTAATGCCAGTTCATCAATCCGCGATGCGGGGTCGTCTTTATCCCGGTACAAACCGTCCACATCGGTTACGGCGATATAATAATCGGCCTGAAGCGCGCCGGCGATATGTCCGGCGAACATATCGGCATTCACATTAAAATCTGCCCCGTCCGTGCCCGCACTTACCGGAGCGATTACCGGGATAAAATCCTGTTCCAGCAGCAGGCGAACAAGGCGCGGATTGATGTGGACGATATCACCGACCCGTCCCAGCTCGTGCCAGACCCTGCGCCCGTCGCTGTATTCGGCATGCAGCCGTTTACGGGCGAAACTCAGTCCGCCGTCTTTACCGGAAAGGCCGACTGCCGGGCAGCCATGCTGATTAAATATCCGAACCAGATCGCCGTTCACACGGCCCTTCAGAGCCATTTCGACATAGGGCATGGCCATCAAATCCGTTTTGCGGTGCCCGCCGATAAATTCGGATTGAACCCCAGCTTCATTCAACAGTTCTCCGATAAATGGTCCGCCGCCATGAACAATTACCACATTCAGTCCGCCGCGTTTGAGTGTACAGATTTCACCGATCAGTTTTTTTCGTCGCGCGGCGTCGGTCATGGCATTACCGCCGTATTTTATCAATGCGGTTTTACCTTTTATATTGGCAAAATCAATCTGATAATATTGCCGCTGCAAAAATATACACTCCGTTTTGATAAAAAATTTTGTGAATCTACAATTTAAAGCGTTTTTACACAAATTTAATGTGACGTATTTTGGATATTTTTAGGAAAAAATGTAATTTTATTTAATTTCTTCAATTATAGCGGGTATACGACTGCATTGCCTGGAAAACAAAAAGAAGCACCAAAATGTTTTATTCATTGGATAAAAAACTATTTATTCAGTAACCGGATATATTATATAAATGACGTTTATTGTTCCGTCAGGAAAGGAATATAAATGAATGATAAATTGATTTTTTCCTGCTGCACTATCGAAAATGACAGTTTTACCCGCATCACACCAATGTCGCAAAAATTACTATTGACCTTTGCTGATCAACTGCCTGTAAAGCGCCACCGTTTTGCTGACCGTGTTTGATACATCGAATTGCTTTACACATTCCCGGGCCGTTTTGCCGTATTGATTCCGCCGTTGCTCATCGCTGATCAGGAGCCCAATGGCCTCAGCCAGGGCAGCCGGATTTTGTGGTTCAACCAGCAGACCGCTTTTTCCATGGCGCACGATTTCCGGGATACCGCCGGCGCGGGTGGCAACGATGGGCAGGCCCACCGACTGGGCGTCAAGAATCGACGTGCCCATGCCTTCTTTTTTTGAAGCGAGTACAAAAATATCAAAGATTTTGAGCAGCGCCCCGACATCTTCACGGAATCCGGTGAAAATAAACCGCCGACCCAATCCCAGTGTTTTATGCAGCCGCAGAATTTTTGTCCGATCCGGGCCGTCGCCCACGGCGCAAAAAGTTACTTGTTTGTGGCGACTGAGAACCGTTCCTGCCGCCTCAAGCAGATTGGTATAATCCTTGTCTCCGGAAAGAGCGGCGATCGTGCCGACCAGCAACTGGTTTTCCGGAATACCCAATTCTGCTTTAAAGTGTCTCGCGGGTTTAACATGATCAAATTTACGCGTATTAATTCCGCTGTAAATCGTCGTTAATTTTTCCGGATCGAGACCGTCATTAATGAGTATTTGGCGGACAAATTCTGAAATACAGATAATCTTATTAATGAACGGGTGCTTGTATTTAAAAGGACCTATCAACGGTTTTCGGACGCTTGGAATAACCCTGCGGGAGCCGATCAGGATCAGCTCACGATAAAAATACTTGGCCAAGATACCAATGGCCAGCGCGTGCGCGGAATGGGCATGTAAAATGTTAAAGTGATTATTTTTTGCATAAGCGGCAATTTTATATGCGGCCCGTAAATCGAATTCCCCGGACATAGCAATGCTAAAAAATGGCTGATGTCTTTTTTTTGCATACCATTCCAGTTTCGATCCGGGTTGGCAGACCAGTGATGTGCGGTAACCGTTGTCCAGCATTGAATCAAAAAGATAAGCGATTTGCTGCTGACCGCCGCGCCATTCTTTTATCGTTTCAATATGCAGTACGCCTAACGATTCATTTGCCATAGTTTAAGATATTTTAAATAGACTGAGAATGCAGAATTAATTGCCAGCGCCAGACCTGCCTTCCCATCCAAAAAACCCAGATTAATAAAATACATTTTAATAAATTTAATTTTGGCGTGGAACAGCGCTCCGAATATACCTGCTTTTTTATTCTTATCTTTTAATGTTTCCGCACCCAGGGTTGAATAGAAATCCATTTTTTTAATATATGATGATAACGTGGGGTACGTGTAATGCAATATCCGCTCTTCGATTTTCCCAACCGTACCTTTAATTTTCACTGATTCATGGACGCGCTTATCATTAAAATTTCCATATTTCCGGTTGAACAGCCGCAACTGATAATCGCGATTCCAGCCGGAGAAACGAATCATTTTGCCGAGAAAAAAGGAATTGCGCTTGATGCGATAACCCGGCACAGTATTTTCGCCGCTAAGTATTGATTGAATGCGCCCGGCCAATTCCGGCGTTACTTCTTCATCGGCATCGATGGAAAATACCCAGTCATGTTGAGCCGAATTGACGGCAAGCTGCTTGGTTCTTCCGAATCCCCGCCATTCCGCTTCTATAACTTTTGCGCCATAGCTACGGCAAATATCCATGGTTTCGTCGGTCGATCCCGAATCGACCACCACGATTTCATCGGCCCAATGCAATGAATCAATACAACGTCCGATATTATGCGCTTCATTTTTAGTTATAATTACGGCTGAAATTTTTTTCATATTACTTTATCGTTACCATTTCGATTTCTTCATGATTGACGGAACTGGAAATTCCCTGCTTTGCCCGATAGTCGCCGGCCGCTATTTCAGCTTTCCGCTTCCTGTAATAATCGCGATTCACCCGTTTGCCGTTTATATGAAACGGCTTGTGGTACATATGAATGGGATATTGTCTGAAGAATGGATTGTAACCGATTATGCCTGCGCTGTATAGCCGGCGCCCCAAGTCGTCGTCCTCGTTGCCCCATCCCTGATAATTTTCATCGTAACCGTCGACTTTGAGTAAATCAATTTTATACATGGCACAGACGCCGCCGCGCAGTTTCGGTTTGACGCCGCTGGTTCTGAATATATGTTTAAAAAGACGTTCGAACTCATCCTTGTAAAACTGACTGTGAATTTTTTTTATCTGTTTTTTGGTGATCAATTTGTCGTACTCGGCTTTTAAAATCTGTTTATCGGTTAAAGCGGCTGTCTGTTCTTCGGTGAGACGCACCGGATAGGCCACTAAGAATCTTTTTGTTTTTTTGTTGTCTATAAATGTTTTCAGATAATCCTTCGTATACACCACATCCTGATCGATAAAGATAAGAAAATCACCATCGGCGGCGCGCACGCCATTGTTGCGGCATCTGGCCAGGCGAAAACCTTGGTTCTCCTGGCGCACATATTTTACACAAAAATCAACCGTTCTGGCAAAATCCCTGACCAAACCGAGTATATCTTCATCCGAGCCGTCGTCCGATATTATTATTTCATCAATTGGCTGACTCTGACTTCGCAGAGCCAGCAGCGCCTTGTGCAAAAAGTGGCGCCGGTTAAAAACGGTTATGATGACTGATATTTTTTCGTTCATATCCACTGCCACTGCGCTTCGAGTAAATATCGAACCAGTCGCTCAATCCGGTTATCCTGCATTTCCTGTTTATCCCATTTCTGATCCCTGCGGTAATAGATTGGCGTCTGATCATACATCGTATTGGTCAGATCACCGAAGATAATCCCAAACTCGCTCACCGTCCATTGACCCAGCCTGTCTTTGAGCAGATCGTATGACATAACATTGAATCCGAGTTTACGGTTTATATCGCTGACAAAATTCAGCAAACCATTATCGAATTCGTGTATTTCCGCTTTGCCGCTGCCACTGGCCATTGGACAATCGGCGCGATTTTCCCGGAAGAAACCATGAACGGTATGGTCGCCGTAGCAGATAATTTTATAATCACCCCGATTTCCGGGCAGAAATTCCTGCAGGTAAACGTAATCGCGCTGAATTTCATTCTTAAAAAATGTTTTAACGCCCCTTGTGAAAACCCGCTTTACATATCTGCGCGCCTGCCTTTCGTTCTCAAGCAAACCGACATTGGCGCTGCCGGCGCCGTGCGCACATTTAAACACCAATGGAAATTGTGCCTCCGTAATAAAATTCAGGGCATCCTGTGGGTCAAAAAAGATATGCGTATCCGGATGTTTAATATCATACTTTTTAAGAATCATTGTCTGGGCGATTTTATCATCGTAATGCCAGTAGGCATTCCATTCCGGGTAACAGGGTAATCCGACTTGCTTGTCAAAAAAATAAAGAAAACGGCGCGCTAACCGTTTGATTCTAGGATTGTGCTTGGCCCGCCAGATAAAGGCGTCAAATGATTCGGACAACAGGCGCTCCTGTTCCGCACGCTGCCAGATGTCAAATAATCGGACCTGAAAACCATACTTTTCGAATTCTTTTTGGTAATGCGCCCAAAAACCGGTGCGGTCTTTTATGATGGCGATTGTTTTCATCGCAGGTATCCCTGTTTTTTCAGACGATGTAATTCAAGGGCATATTTCATAAAATCGGTCCATTGATAAATCAAATTTTCCCAGTTGAATTCGTTTTCCATTTTCCGGCGCAGTTTCTGTCCCATATCCGGCAGGACGCCCCTGTTTTGTGCAATCCATTCCAGTTTATCATTGAATGTTGTTAGGGTGCGCTCAACAATAAAGCCGTTGATGCCGTCTTCAATCAGTTCCGGAATGATTCCCACATCGGTAGAAATAACAGGCACGCCGCAGGCCGCCGCTTCAATCGCCGGACGGGGCGTTCCTTCGCTGCGTGAAGCAATGATATATAAATCCAGTGAATTATAAAAAACACGCATCTGATTATCGTCGGTGATGAAATTGTCTTCCCTGCTCTGCACTTTCAATTCGATTGCGGGATTGGCCTCACAGGCCGGCTTAATAAATTCATGAAATCCCCGCTTTCCGGGATGATTCGTCAGACTGCCGGTCCAGCCCACAACCAGTTTTTTATTCTGCTTTTTGTTTTCAGGATAAAACATCTGCAGATCGCAGGTGTATTTGGTATGAATCACCGGAAAATATTGCACAAAGATGTACCATAATTTTTGACAATGGGTATTCACCAGTAATGCTTTTTTTAATTGATTGACTATTTTACGCGGCGGTCTGGCATTGAATCCCGGCGGCCGGGTTTGTTTTTTATCCCAGCGATGATAAGAGCGGATGCCCGTGATTACTTTATCAACGGGCCATTTGTTTTTTAAAAAATTAAAAAAGAGCCCCTTGTACATGGGAAAAAGTAAATCGTATGTTTCGTAATATCGCTGAAAATCTTTGCGGAATTCATCAAAATAACAGATATCCAACCGCAGGTCGGAGCGGTTATATTTCAGCAGATCGCGGGCATTTTTATCAAGCGCCCAGTTGGGATTATCAGGGATCAGTAACACGTGTTCGTTCATATATTACAAACCGATTAATCTTACTTCAGACTTTTAAAAGGTTTTATGATATTCTACCATGCGCACTCTCACCAGCTTCTGATTCTTTGCGCTATGCACTTTGCTCTATGCGCTCTGCGGCTAAACATCCTTGAGTAAAATGTAATTCTTAAAACCGCCCAGCTGCCTGCCCCGCATCACATATTTTTCCAGAAAAGAAATCAAGCGGTATCTCAGACGCTCGTGCTTGTGGGGCCGGCGAAAGGGATTGGGTTTGCCGCTGTACTGCAGCTTGTCTTTCCAATCCATTTTTGCGATCATGTCCTCCATTACCGCCGGATGGGATTCATTAAATACCTCGAGCCGGTCGAGCGGGCCGTAGTCAAACTCTTTGGGCGCTTCGGCATAGAAGACCTCGGCGCGTTGTTTGCCCCAGTGCACTGTGTTCAGGGCTTTCGATTTATTCTGCATCAGGTGCGGCGGACGCACCCAGCCGTAGTGATAAATCTCTGCGTCAACTTTGGCCACGGTTAATTTGCGGGTGCCGTGCTCCTGGCGGGGATTTTCGTAAGGTTCGAAATGACGGAAAGACTGGGCGCTCTGCCAGGAATGTATGGTGGGCAGATTGCGCACGATTCTGATCTCATAGGGATACCAGCCGTGTCCGCCGTGATAGTGGTCGTAATCGCCCCAGAAATGTTTATAGCGGAAAAGCAGTCCTTCAACGCGTCGGTCGTCCAAAAGCGCCCGGCAGCGATTCTCAATAAACGGCAGATATTTTTCATGGACCACCTCATCAGCCTGCAAGTAGAAAAGCCAGTCGCCGGAGCAGGCCTGCCGGGCGATATCCGTTTGCATGGCATTAATAACGCCTTTTTTGAAATACTGCTCTTCCCAATTCGTATCAATAATTTTTATTTTCGGATCGCCGATGGCTGCTATTTCATCTCTGGTCGTATCGTCTGCATCCCCTTCGCCCACGGCAACGACAAATTCGTCACAGATCGGCAAAATAGAACGGATTGATTCGACAACCGGATAATAAAGTTTTACGCCATTTCTGACAAAGGAAAAACCGCTGATTTTCATCTTTCTCTCGATTCAATTTTCAATATCATTTATTTTTTGGTTGTTTTAGCATGACGCAGCGACGCATGCAAAACTAAATATTTTAAAATGCCGGTTTTTCGAAACCAGACAAAGGCAATCCTTATTTTGGCATTTCAAGGTCATTATATTCGATAAACTTCCTGACATCGCTAAAAATAAACGGCAGAATGCGTTTTATTTCAGAACGGATTTCTTTAAATGTTTCCCGGAAGAATTCATAATCGTGTCCGATCGGATCGGCCACGGAACGGTTGGCCGGTGGTTTTTCCCGGTTCCAGGATTTCAGGAGTATGGTTTTCTGCCGTGATTCAGGATAATGTTCACGCAAATACTCGTAATGATTGACCGCCATACAAATAATCAGATCGGAATCAACGACGGTTTCTTCGGATACCGGTTTGGAACGATGGACGGCCAGATTAATATCATTTTCTGCGGAAACTTTGATTGCCAGTTCGTGGGCGGCGCTGCTGGCTAAATCCAGCGTACCCGCAGAACCTGTTTCCAAAAAATCCCTGTATTTAGTCTTTTGAAACATTGCCTTCAGGATAAATTCGGCCATTGGTGAACGACAAATATTTCCGGAACATACGAAGGTTATTCTGTATTTGAAGCGGCGCTTCCTTATTGAACGTTCAGGCAGCTTTTTTTTCAATGTGTTTAACGTTATTGCACCTTCTCTGACTACCAGCAAAGGATCCTTGCAGAAATCGATAATGGTCGAACCGGACTTATCGCACATTTTACCGGCGTCCAGTATCAAATCCAGTTTATTGCCGAAATATGAGATCACTTCGGGAATAGTCAGTGCGTTGGCCCTTCCCGAAAGATTAGCGCTTGTACTGGATATAGGATTAGCGAAAGCTTCGGTTAGTTCATGGCAAACCGGCAGGTCTGGTATTCTGAAGCCAACCTTTTGTTTTCCCGAATCAGTGGTCGTAAAATAATCGTTTAGCGGACTGAAAGTTTTAATGCGGCTTGGCAGAATTGCGGTTATTTTTCCGGGCATTATGGCGGAAAGCCATTTTCGTACCTGTGGGGAAATATCGGCATAGAGTTCTTCAATTTGATTAATTGAATGAACCATCAGTGAAATAGGCAGCCTGAAATCGCGCTCTTTCAATGTGTATAATTTATTCAACGCTTTCCTGTTGAAAATATCAACACCCAGTCCATACAGGGTATCGGTGGGATAAACGATGACACCGCCTCTTTTCAGCACATCTACCGCTTGTTTAATAGCGGCGGGCTCCGGATTCTGCGGATCGATTTTAAAATAATTCATTTTCTTATTCATACATTTAAAAATTAACCGATTCTGTTGACGGTCGGGTTTTCCAGCGGCGATGCATCCAAAACCACTGTTCCGGATCTTTTCGTACCCAGCATTCCAGTACGGCGCTGAACTTCTGGGTAATCTCAAATATTTTTTCCTCCGTTACCTCCAAAGGGCCGTTTGTTTCAATTTCCCTGAAGTAGAGGTCAAACTGTCCGTAAGCCCGCCGCAATGAAATGGTGAAAATAATCGGCGCTCCGCTGCGCAGATGAAGCACGGCGGCACCTTTCGGGGTTGAGGACGGGATGCCCATAAAATCAACAAACACACCTCTGCTTTTCGCATCCTGATCGGAGATCAATGCAACCAGACCGTTATTATTCAGCGCCTCAATACTTTCCTGCATGGCGTTGCTTTTATAAATCACATGTACTTTGGGCCTCGTGCGTATTGCCTCGATCAAATCATTCACCCGCGCATTACTCTGGCGTTTGGCTACCCCGTAAACCTCATAACCCATTAACCCAAGCGCCTGTCCTTCCCATTCAAAATTACCAAAATGCCCGGTTACCATAATAGCGCCTCCGCCTCTGGCAACAGCGCGCTCAACAACATCGATCCCGTAAAAACGAAAATGCTTATCGATGTAAGTTCGATTCAGATGGTTCAACTGTAAAAATTCCATCCACAGGAATATAAAATTCTTATAAACTTCCCGATAGAATTTTTTTTCATTAAAAGGCAGTTTTTCTCCGTAAACCAGATACAAGTTTTCTCTGATTACCTTTCTTCTGTATCTTACAACATAATGCAATATAAAGTATAGAGAGATCGCTATGCGTCTGCCCGAAGCAACGGATATTTTGCTAAACAATTTCAGCAAACCTTTTACAACCAGAAATTCTACGTAATGCATAATAATAACTTAGTAAAATACAAAATTCTAAGCAAATAGCAATGTGCCAATTTCAATGAAAGAACAAAATCCTATTCTGGTAGTTAATGATTTAAAGCCGTGTATTATCGTACCACAGAACAGAGACAACTTTTTTTAAAGATACCGAGTTGCGATTAACACGGAATCGGGTTATATTTACAGGTTTTTAAATATGAAGTATATTTCATTAATATTGAGGAGTTTCCTGGCTTATGATGACCAAATTGCGTGAATTAAGCAAGATATTTATTATTATTGTTGCCATTTCCTTTATCGCCCTGATGGTGTTTGAATGGGGTATGGATTACAGCGGCCGCAGCCGGCAAAACAATGTTGTCGGCGAGGTGAATGGCAATAAGTTAACCTACGACAGATTTAACGATCTTTATCAGCAGTTGTATGAAGAACAGCGAGCCCGTGCCCGTGATGTGCAATTCACCGAAGAAGATTTGCAGCATCTGCGCGACCAGGTTTGGGAACGCTTTATTCAGCGTACGCTGTTTGAAGAACAAATGGAAAAACTGGGTATCGCCGTATCCGATTCTGAAATCGTGTATCAGATTCTTAACTATCCGCTGGAAGATTTTAAACAGGTACCTTACTTTCAGACTGACGGGCAGTTTGATATGAAAAAATACCAGCAGTCTGTTTTAACGGCAGATCCCAATATTCCCTGGAATCAGGTAGAACAAATTTATCGCAGTCAAATTCCATTTATAAAACTGCAAAATATTATTTCCAATACCGTGCGTGTGACGCCATTGGAGGTCCGCGAGGCTTACAAAGACCAAAATCTGAAAGCAAAAGTGGAATACCTGGGAATTGCTGCCAATGCGTTTAACAGTCCGGATATAACGGTTACCGATGAAGAAATCGAAGCCTTTTATAAAAAGCACACGGACGAATATAAGCAGAACGAGCAGCGTGCATTGTCTTATGTCGAGTTTCCCATAGAAACAACCGCTGCGGATACAGCGCATTTGTTTTCGGAATTTGAGCGCATCCGCGCCCGCATTGAAGCCGGGGAAAGTTTCAATGAACTGGTTTTGGAGTATTCGGAAGCCCCTGCGGTCGGAAAAAACAAAGGCGATCTCGGTTATTTTGAGAAAGGCGCCATGGTTAAACCTTTCGAAGAAGCAGCCTTCAACGCCAATCCCGGTGATTTAGTCGGACCTGTCGAAACTTCATTCGGCTATCACATGATTTTGGTTGAGGATAAAAAAGTTGAAGACGGCGAAGAAAAGGTCAAAGCCAGTCACATCCTGATGAAAATCAGCCCCGCTCCGTCCACCATCGAAGAACAGGAGAGCAGGGCGCGCCTATTCTCACTTGACGCTAAAGATAATAGTTTTCAGGAAACAGCCCGGGCCAGTGACTATGAAGTGAAACAAACGCCGCTTTTCGAGGAGGGCGGTGGATTTATCCCCGGCATTGGCAATAATCTGGCTCTGCTTAATTTTGCTTTCGCTTCCAAGCTCAATGAAGTATCCAATGTATATCGGGTAGAAGATAAGTATATTGTGGCTACGGTTTCGCAAATTGAACCCGCAGGTTATAAAGACCTTGAATTGGTCAAGCGATTCATAGAAAATCGCGTAAAACTAGCCAAAGCTAAAGAACGAGCCCGGACCGTTGCGCTTAGTATAAAGGATAAGATTAGTCCGGACGCTGATTTCGAGAAAATCGCAGCCAATGATACTACGAATAAGGTGCGTCACAATATCACTGATCCCTTCACCATCGATGCTTCGGTTCCGGGAGTAGGCCGCTTTGTCGAATTCAATGCAACGGCTTTTGCTCTGAATGAGGGCGAGGTTTCTGATCTTATTGAGACCGAACGCGGATTCTATTATCAGAAATTGCTTGAAAAAACGGAATTTGACAGTACGGCCTTCGCCATGCAGCAAAAAACACTGGCCCGAAATCTGCTCAGCCAGAAACGCCAGCAAATATTTGCTGACTGGTACAATGATCTGAAAGAAGAGGCAACTATTGTAGATAACCGGAAGATGTTCAGTTTGTAGTCTCTCGCCCCGATTTATTTGGATTAATCATAAAAGAATCCCCCGTGATATTTTTTGCATTGACGGGGGATTTTTTTTTACGCAAGATTTAAATTATTCTTTTCTGCAATTTCACGGATGCTTACATCATGGCATTGACAGCCTTCATCAAACTTTTAAACTGGCGTTCATCCAGTGCCTGATCGGCATCGCTCAGCGCCGCGGAGGGATTGAAATGTACTTCGACCATAATGCCGTCGGCACCAACGGCCACAGCGGCCTTGGAAACCGGTTCGATCAGGCGGCTGATTCCTGTGGCATGACTGGGGTCGACAATTACCGGTAAATGCGTCAGCTCCTTCAACAAAGGAATGGCGCTGATATCCAGTGTGTTGCGCGTGGCTGTTTCAAAAGTACGAATGCCCCGTTCGCATAAAATGACGTTCGGATTTCCCTGGGCAAGTATGTATTCAGCCGAAAGTAACAATTCTTTGATTGTGGCCATCATGCCCCGCTTGAGCAAAATCGGTTTTTGCGTTTTGCCCGCTTCCTGCAGCAGAATAAAATTTTGCATATTACGGGCGCCGATCTGCAGTACGTCAACATATTCTGCAATCACCGGCAGATCTTCGACAGAAAGGACCTCGCTGACGACGGGCAGGTTAAACTGTTCGCCGGCTTCTTTCAGCAATCTCAATCCTTCTTCTCCCAATCCCTGGAAGCTGTAGGGACTGGTGCGCGGTTTAAAAGCGCCGCCGCGCAGCATTTTAGCGCCGTATTCCCTGACAATTTTCGCCGACTCAATCATCTGATGCCGGCCTTCCACACTGCAGGGACCGGCAATAATCGTGAAATGACCGCTGCCTATTTTTTCGCATCCCACATCGATGATCGTTGCTTCTTTTTTGTAATCGTAACTGTAGAGCGGACCGTCTTTTTTCTTTCCGGTTGATTTGCGTCTTGTTTCGCCCAGCGGAGTATCCTGCTCTTCAAATCTGGGATACGAGCCAAGGACGTGCAAAAAACCGGTCAGTTTTCTAATTTCCGCAAATGCCGCGGCAATATTATCATCCGCTGCATGTCCGATTAAATCCACGAAAAAATGATATTTCCAGGGTTCCGTTTTATGGGGTCGCGATGTCAGCGCTGTCATATTGATTTTGAATTTTTCGAAAATGCCGAGACAGCGGTAGAGCATTCCCGGCTGATCCAGCGTATCAAAAACGACTGAAACTTTTCCCGGCAGGTAAGGTTCGTTTTCAACTTGCAATTGTTCGTGGGAAACCAGAATAAAGCGTGTCTGATTATGCGGATAGTCTTCGATATTTTTGCGAATGATTTTAAGATTATATAATTCCGCCGCATTCTCGCCGGCAATTGCAGCGGTATCGTGTAAGTTTTTGGCAGCGATCATTTTGGCGCTGCCGGCCGTATCGTATGTCGGTAATATTTCCACATTGGCAAATTTCCGCAAAAAAACTTCGCATTGGGAAATTGCCGCGGGATGTGAATAGATGCGCTTAATATCAGCAATCTTAGTATCCTGATGGGCAATTAATGCATGATTGATCGGGATGATTACTTCTTTGAGAATGGTCAGTTTGTTTTCAAGCAGCAGATCGTAGGTATGCGTAATATTTCCGATAATGGAATTTTCTATGGGCAACAGGCCGTAATTAATTTTCTCTTTTTTTAACGCCTCAACGACATCGTATGATGTGCGATAAGCGATCTTCTCCACCGGACGGCCCCTGTAGAGCGCCTCAATGGCGTAATCGCTGTAAGCGCCTTTTTCACCCTGGAAGCCGATTTTAAAAATGCTCTTCTTTTCCAAAATTTTTCTCCCGTGTTGCGTTAAGCGGATATTACAAAATATCGGTGAAAAATCCGAATGTCTTTAACCGGAAATTTTGGTAAACACACACTTTTTTAATACAATAAACGCAGTTATTGGGAAAGACTGTCACACATGGCGCTAAAACCATTGTGACAACAGTGCCAAAGTTTTTATGTATGAATGAAACATTCATGATTTTGCAAACACACAAAGGCATGATTAAACAGAACCCCC
>CAYXRA010000092.1:0-16993 GCA_964467525.1 uncultured Calditrichaceae bacterium | reverse complement strand
TCTTATCTCAAAGAACAAGATTAGCAGGGCTTTGCAGCCCACTCATTTCATCAGCGTCATTTTTTTACTGATGACCTGGTTATCGGTTTTCAGGGTATAGATATAGATTCCGCTGGAAAGATTTTCCGCATTCCAAACCAGGGCATGCGTGCCGGCAGGTTTCACACCATTCACCAGCGTAGCCACTTCCTGGCCCAGCAGATTGTAGATGGTCAGTTTTACCCGTCCGGTATTAGGTAATGAATACGCAATCTTGGTTAGCGGGTTGAACGGGTTAGGATAATTTTGTTCCAGGTCGAACGATGAGGGAATATTACTCAACTGAAATTCTTCGATTGAAGTGATATTACCCAGGTAACCCATCTGATCCAGCACAGTCCAGCTTTTCAGCCAGTTATTGCCGCCGAAGGCGCCAGCATAGGTAGTTTTTACAAAGTAATCATCATCAATGTCCAGCGCGCCCGTTAAAGCCGGGCTGCCTGACGCAGGACGCGGATCTAAACCGTTGTCTGTCGTCCGGCTGATGCCGCGCAGCATTGGATCGGTGATCCGGTTATCATTGGCTGCCAGATGGGTCTGAACAAAATCCTGCGGCGCAAAATCGGCCAGGTTGTTACCGGCACCAAAAGCATACCAGATGTTGCCCTTCAGGGCCAGGTCGCCGGCTTCCAGACGCTTGCGGCTGTCTTCCACTTTCTCGCCCGTATTGTCAATATCCTCTACCGTGATGCCCACGCTGGTCGAAGCATCATCGTAATCGGTAAATATGCTGTTCCAGTAAAATCCACCGGTGTTGTCACGGAAAATCAGCAGCTGCTCGCCGTCGCCTACCGGGGCAGAACCCACACCGGCACCGATATAGGTTACGTTGGCGATAACCGGCATCGCATAGGGCGTGCCCTGCTCGTTACCGCCGGCGCCGTCCATCTCAGCCACACGACCGGCTTCGTCCGGGCCCTGAATCGCAAACCAGAACTGGTGTTTGCCGCTGAAACCCTGATCCCAGTCAAACGCGTCATCCGAGCAGAATGCAGCAATCAGGTAGCGCGTGTTTACCGTGCCGCCGAAAAACTCGAATCCATCATCATCACTGGAGTACGATTCCACGTATTCCAATACCGTCCCGGCGCCTACACCGCCTGCCGACAAGCCCTGGATCTCATTTCCGGTGGATGAGCCCACGTTGATACCCGTGTGGCGGATCGATACGTAGCGGAAAACACCGCTGCTGTGGTTGGGATCATCCCCGCCATACAGCGCCCGCTGCTCGTCGATTTCGTTTACACCTTCAATCGCCTTATCACCGTCGTTATTGGTGGGCGCTTTCCCCAAAAGAACAACGCCGCCCCACAGGCCGCGGTCCGTGTAATCCAGGTTGCCCTGTAAATCGTCCTGGACTGAGGTAAAGATGATCGGCCGGTCCGCCGTACCTTCGGCAAATATCTTGGCGTTACGCGTAACCACCAAACCGGAAGCGTCCGTATCCTGTTCGTCTTCGGCCTTGATCAGCGTGCCGGCTTCGATCGTCAATGTAGCCAGACTGTCCACGAAGACCATCCCGTCCAGGATGTAAACCGTGTCCGCCGAAAACGTCACCTGCGAACCTACCGGTATATCCGCATCGGTGATGGTTCGGGTGGGTTTTTCTCCCGGAACTTGATCGTCAGCCAGATATCCCAGCTGATCGAGCACGGTCCAGCCTTTCAGCCAGTTGTAGCCGCCGAAAGCGCCCACATATGACGTTTCGACAAAATAATCATCATCGATATCCAGAGCACCGTTCAACGCCGGACTGGCGGCCATCGGGCGCGGATCCAGCCCCTGGTCCGTAGTGCGGCTGATGCCGCGCAGCATTGGATCGGTGATCCGGTTATCATTGGCTGCCAGATGGGTCTGAACAAAATCCTGCGGCGCAAAATCGGCCAGGTTGTTACCGGCACCAAAAGCATACCAGATGTTGCCCTTCAGGGCCAGGTCGCCGGCTTCCAGACGCTTGCGGCTGTCTTCCACTTTCTCGCCCGTATTGTCAATATCCTCTACCGTGATGCCCACGCTGGTCGAAGCATCATCGTAATCGGTAAATATGCTGTTCCAGTAAAATCCACCGGTGTTGTCACGGAAAATCAGCAGCTGCTCGCCGTCGCCTACCGGGGCAGAACCCACACCGGCACCGATATAGGTTACGTTGGCGATAACCGGCATCGCATAGGGCGTGCCCTGCTCGTTACCGCCGGCGCCGTCCATCTCAGCCACACGACCGGCTTCGTCCGGGCCCTGAATCGCAAACCAGAACTGGTGTTTGCCGCTGAAACCCTGATCCCAGTCAAACGCGTCATCCGAGCAGAATGCAGCAATCAGGTAGCGCGTGTTTACCGTGCCGCCGAAAAACTCGAATCCATCATCATCACTGGAGTACGATTCCACGTATTCCAATACCGTCCCGGCGCCTACACCGCCTGCCGACAAGCCCTGGATCTCATTTCCGGTGGATGAGCCCACGTTGATACCCGTGTGGCGGATCGATACGTAGCGGAAAACACCGCTGCTGTGGTTGGGATCATCCCCGCCATACAGCGCCCGCTGCTCGTCGATTTCGTTTACACCTTCAATCGCCTTATCACCGTCGTTATTGGTGGGCGCTTTCCCCAAAAGAACAACGCCGCCCCACAGGCCGCGGTCCGTGTAATCCAGGTTGCCCTGTAAATCGTCCTGGACTGAGGTAAAGATGATCGGCCGGTCCGCCGTACCTTCGGCAAATATCTTGGCGTTACGCGTAACCACCAAACCGGAAGCGTCCGTATCCTGTTCGTCTTCGGCCTTGATCAGCGTGCCGGCTTCGATCGTCAATGTAGCCAGACTGTCCACGAAGACCATCCCGTCCAGGATGTAAACCGTGTCCGCCGAAAACGTCACCTGCGAACCTACCGGTATATCTGCATCGGTGATGGTTCGGGTGGGTGCTTGCGCAAATAGTAATACCGGTAATAACAGTAACAAAGTTAGGTCGCGTTTAAAATTCATGTGAAAATCCTCCTTTAATGGTTTAAATGGTTTAAGTGATTAACTGCAATTTAAAGTTTATATACAATTGATAGTGAGTATGAAACTCCTTTTTTAAAGCTCTGGTAAATGAAATCTTTATTCACCAGATCGTTTTTCAAGGTATATGAAAATTTCTGAGTGGAATTCAACAGATTATTGGCTGTGAATGAAACCGCAAACCGGCTAAAAATTCCCTGAGTTGCCTTAAAATCCAATGAACCGTAACCTCTTTCAAATACGTCCGGCGTTCCGTCCCGGCCGGTGATAAATAACCGGTCACCAAAAACGTTGTAGTAAATTCCGGCGGAAGTATTAGAATAATAATTGTCGTATGTTAAATTTATGTTAAAAAGATAAGGCGACTGCCCAGGGAACGGCCTGGTTTTGGATGCCGACGAATCACCGGCCGCCACTTTCAGTTCATAATCATCCTCTGGTACGTCCACCTCGGCATCAACGAAGGTTAGATTGGTGCCTAATTTAAGGTTAGATAACCGGTTCGAAATAAAGTTTAGAGATTTTCTTATTTCAAACTCGAGGCCGTAAAGGCGACCTTTATCCACATTTTCGATGCCAATTTTATAATCATCGCCGCTGCCACCGATTCGGACGAATTTTCGCTCAATGGGATTAATGAAGTTTTTATAAAAGCCACTCACCGCAATCAGCTCGCCGGGGCTAAGGAACCATTCCCAGCGCAGATCATAATTGGTAACAAGTGTGCGCTTCAGGTTGGCATTCCCGCGGAAAACAAAATCACCGACAAATTCAAAGTTTTCATAGGGAGCCAGTTCGCGAAACGTGGGCCTTGCGATTGTCCGGGAATAGGCTGCCCGGAAATTCATTTTTTCGCTGAGAGCGTAGATAAAGTTGATGGATGGTAATACATCGGTATCATCCAAATGTCCTGGTTGATCTGTGGATTTTTCCGTGCGGCTGTTCATTTGCGTTTCTTCAATACGCGCCCCGCCGATAATGCGCAAACGACTGAACAACGGCAGATCCACCATCGCGTAATAAGCAATGGTGTTCATATCACCTTTAAAGAAATAACTGGAATCGATAAATTCATCGATGTACATGCCCCCATTAAACCAGCGGTCCGGCCGGTTAGGCCTGGAAAGCGAATCGATAATACCTACATTGCTGAACAGGGAATCGTAGTCGATGCTGTATCCGTCGGAAAAGCTGTTCAGTTGATTTTTTTCTACATAATCAAAGCGCCGCTGGTTATATTTGCGGTCCACATCGGTGGATGCAAAACCGACTTTTATCTTGGATTGCAGGCCGCTCCATTGCTTAAATGGAATGGAAAAGTTGAATTGTGTAGAAAAATTTGCTTCACTCAAATCGCGAAAATACCGTGATATCGGCTGGGTGTTCGCGCCATCAAACTGAAATATAACTGTTGAATCGGGTTGCGGGATAAGTACATTGAAGAAATATCGCTGGTCGGGTTCAATCTGTTCATTTACAGACCGTGATATCCTCCAGTCCACTATGGCTTTATTCAAAAAGGGCAGTTGGTGTTTTCCGTCCATTTGATAGGTGTCCAGGCTGCGCTCAATCCAGGAAACGGTATTCGTCGAAAAGCTCTTTGTCGATCCTGGTGCCGTCCGGTCGGTTGCCCGGTAACCAATCAGACTGCGGCCCTCAGCCTCGGAACTTTGCGTTCGCATATATGAGAATTTGAGTTGACCGAATGCTGCATGTTGATAGGCCAAATTCGCTATGGAACCCCAGTTGATTTCCCGCGATCCTCTCGTGTCTGTCCCAACAAATTCGGGAACAAGCCCCTCGGCATCGTCAAAGTTCCCAACCAGCTTGTAACGGCCCGTCTCACCGTTTTCGATAAATGAATAATTTTGCCCCCATGACCAACTGCCAAAATAACCCAGGCTGTGTTTACGGTTCTCATCGAGATACAGGGTATTACCCAGGGAAATCCCAAACGAACTGTTCAGTGGAGCTTCGGCGCTGACGGGTAACATAGATGAATTAAAAGATTTGGAAAGTCTATCAATACGCATGGCCTCCTCAGGCGTCATTTTAGGGTACACTTTCACGTCGCCGGAAGAATTTTTCAGGATATCAGGCAAAGCCCGGGTGCCATCGTCAATGCCCAACCAATCCGTGCTGCCGGTATTGCTTAAAATGAAATTTTCATTATATGTGCTCGCGCTGTTATACCCAATGGAACTGCTAATCTGGAAGGTCAGTTCGTCAGGATAATTTTTTAATGACACATCGACCAGTCCACCGGTGAAGGTGCCCGGTTTTTCAGGCGTAAACGTTTTAATGGTATTGATATTATCCACCATATTGGTCGGGATCAGGTCCATTTGAAAAGTTTTTTTATCCGGATCCGCACTGGGCAGCTCGGCGCCATTCAGCGTGGTGGCGGTGTAGCGCTCTCCCAATCCGCGAATATAAACATATTTGCCGCCGACAACCGAGGCGCCGGTAACTTTTTTCATAGCCGCTGCGGCGTCACTGCTGCCGGATTTGGATATTTCCTCGGCGCTTACGGCGTCACTAACGGACACTGCCTTCTGTCTAGATTTTAACAATGCGGATTCGGTATTCTTCAACGCCCTGGCCTCGACGACCACAACATCTGTGGTAAGTATTTCCGGTTTAACGACCACGTCCAGCTTAACCACATCCGATGCATCTTTAACCCCGACATTTTTGATGCGCATTTCCGTATACCCGACCACGGAAACAACCAGCGTGTAATTTCCTGCCGGAACTTTCATGATAAGAAAACGTCCGTCCAGATCACTGGCCGCGCCGAGGGAAGTGTTTTCCAGAAAGATGTTGGCGCCGATGATCGGATCACCGGTCTCTGAATCCACAACATGGCCGGTAATCTTGCCCGCATATAAATTTCCACATGCGGCCAGAAGCAGGATTATCAAAAAATGAAAAATCTTTATACCTTTTTTTTGCAATAACATGCGTCTCTCCTTTTATGTTCATTTTTTAATTTCAAAACTAATTTGTTAACATAGAACGCTAATGTTAGAGTTATGTTAGACCAAAGTTAGCGTATCAATAGAAATTGATTAGCGCTTGATTTACGGATACAATTTCCGGACTGGGTTACGGTATCGTTAAAATAGCATTATGATAAATACCTTCGGCGCAGCCGGAAAGAACACTGCGCTAAAAAAACGGCGGGCATAGTATTTTTTCTTGTGCGGTAAATTATTTATAAATATTAGCGGGTTATGAGCAGTTTGTTAGTTTTCTATTAATTCACCTGACGCTCATCCTGCCATAGTGGTACGAACCCCACTTCCGCTACGATTTTTTGTCCGGCAGGACTGATAACCCAGTCAATGAAATTTTTTACTTCACCGGTAGGTGTATTGACAGTATAAAGATATAAATAACGGGAAATCGGATACATATGATTACGCACATTTTCCTCGGTGGCAGCAACGCCGTTGATCCGGCAGTGCTTAACCGATCCATTTGCGGTAAGCGCCCCGAAACCGATGGCACTGCCGTTGGATTTCACATAATCAATGATTGCTTTATGATTGGGCAGAATGACAGCTTCATCTGTATATTGACTGTTTTCAAGGATATATTCCTTAAAATATACGTGAGTGCCCGATGTATTGGGCCGAATAACAACCTGGATCGGTTCATCCAGTCCGCCGACTGTTTTCCAGTTTGTTATTTCACCGGTGAAAATTTTTCGTAATTGTTCGAGCGTAATATTGAACACCGGATTATTGTGATTGACATAAATGCTCAGGGCATCCTTGGCAACAAGGAAGGATAAGCCGATGCTGTTATATTTATCGGCAAACAGTTTTGCTTCATCGGAGCGGATTAAGCGCGAAGCCATGGCAATATCCACGGAACCTTCCAGCAATCCATTAAATCCCAGAGAACTGCCGCCGCCTTCCGCATAAACGGCGACGCCGGGATGTAACTCCATGTAAACTGATGCCCATTCCCGGGCCAGCATATAAACGGTGAACGATCCCTTAATATATATTTTATTGCTGCTGTCCCGCACATGATGTTTGCAGACAGTAAAATTCAGCAAAAAAATTAAAACAATAATTAAAATTCTTTTCATCTGTTTACAATCCCCCACTTCTTGCCGCAAGGCACCGTTTTGTGATAATCCCATCCCCGCGCGCGGCTAAACCGCGTATACAATTAACACCGGGGGTATTATTTTTTAAATTCGGGGTATGCAAATTTATGGCAAGATTTTTACAGAATCAATTATCCATCGGATTCAGGATTTCGTGTGCAGGCAGAACCTTAGAGAGTGCGCCGTGAACTGTCGCGACGGGACAAGGAAGAAAATTTTTATATCTCCGCTAAAAGCGCACTGGCGGACCAGGTTATGCAATGAAAGCCCGGTCTGATCAATACCATCGAAGACAAAAATATTGGTTTACTTTTAAATGACATCGACCTGACATAAATCGATATTCAGCACTTCGGCATTTTTGGTTAAAATTTCCGGATTCGTTCCCGTATCAAACAGAATTGTTTTTTCTCATCCTTCGATCGGACAGGCAAAGCCTAAGTCCGCCTCGGTACCTTCGGTAAAAACATAATTATCATACAGGTCGTTATCTTAAGCGGAATTTTATCGAAATTACAAAATATTGTTGCAATGAAAAGAATCCATAGCTTAAAAAAAACTAATCAAAAAATGAAGACTTCAGAGCGGTTTTGTATCAGAACAATTCACTGAGCTTCAGATGAAATGAAATGCGGTGAATATCACCCAGTTCGCTCTGATAAGCAGTAAACGAATAATCGAAAATCATTTTCGGAATCTGTAAACCGATGCCGGTATTAAAGCGATTGAGATCGTCCATCCCCAGACGCAGGGCAAGCAGGTCGTTATATGCCACTTCCATGCCTAAAAATGAATCGAAACTGACCCCCCACAGGTGATACTGGCTGGCCGTGCGGCGGTTTTCGAAAAGAATGTTCACATCGGCTGCAGGCTGAATGCTTAAATTTAAAGACGAGATATCAAACAGATAACTGCCCCCCAATCGCAGCGACGGGGTTACAAATTCTTTTTCACCGGTGCTCCAGGCCATCATTGTGGATGTAAAATCCCGCAGCGCCAGTCCAAACACCAGCCGTTCGGTGAGCCGGTATTTAAGGGCCGCGTCAAAACCCAGGCCGAAAGCCGATTCCACATGATAATCGCGGTAAATCGTTTTTACATTGATTCCATAGCTTAATTTCTCGGAATACCATTGAGAATAAGTTAACAGCAGGGTATAATCACCGACATTAAAGCGGCTGATCTTTGAATAGTCAAACTTGCCATCGGCAGTATTACGTGCATTGCGGCTGTCGGCAATACTGTTTACGGTAAAATAAAGGAGCGAAACACCAATGGTGCTTTTTTCGCCCAGTGTGTGGGAAGCGCCCAGATAATTATGCTGAACGCTTTTGATAAACTGCTTGCTGTGCATAAAATATGCCTGAAAACCATCGGCATCGACCAGACCGGCCGGATTCCAGTAAGAGGCCGTAATATCATCAGCTACGGCTGTGTAGGCGCCGGCCATACCCAGAGCACGGCTGCCCACGCCGATATTTAAAAACTCACCGGCATATTTTCTGAATCCGTCCGCAAACAACTGCGTGGTAAAAAGCATCGTAATGATCAGAATCGTCCGCTGTAATATCATCGGAATCCTTTCAATTATTTCATTGAATTAATGTAAACAAAATGGCACTGGATACCGGAACCAATACATTGTCATTAATCTTCAATGGTAAAAATTCAATGATCGCCGCCAGCAGGGCAATTGCAACACCCGCATAGCTGAAATCGGTCATAAAAACGACAATGGCGCTGGCACTGATAAAAAAACCGGCCAGTCCTTCCAGGGTCTTTCCCCGGAACGGCTTCGAGCCGAATTTTCTGCCGGTCAGCGCCGCCACCGGATCGGCCAGGGTGGCAAACATCATTGCCGGAATTGCCGCCTCCCGCGGAAAAAAATACACGGTAACCATCATACTTATAAACAAGTATGTTGCTCCGGTTAATTCCTTCGCCCTTTCATTCCTGCGCAACAACCTTGAAAATATAAGCAAAAAATATTGCCCGGCAAGGGCAAAATTGATACGCAGCAAATCGGCAATCAGAAAACCGGTTGAAAGAAATACACAAACAAAGAAAATATGTTCCCAGGCTACGCCATAAAAATATAGGATCGGAATCACTGAAGTTGATAGGTGAATGGTTTTTCGAATCAACTCCTGCTTTATATTAAGTTTTTCGCCCACAAGTTTTTCCCGGTAAAGCGGATCCGTAAACTACTCATCCGGTTCGTCAAATTGTTTAATTTTACTGACCTTCAGACTGATGCTGTCCTGATGACCGATCTGCTGTCCGGCTGGTAAACTTTGGCTCAGAACTGTTTCCGGCAGCATATTTTCCTTTTCCTCATAATCGATATTGATCGTATTAATACCCAAAACCTGAAGCTGCTTTTTAGCTGCGCCCAGACTCTGGCCCACCAGATCCGGTATCACCTGACGCTGGGGCATGGCGCCCAGGCTGATAGTAATACTGACTTTGGCGTCTTTTTTTATTTTCTGACCCTGTGGATAAGATTGGGCAATAACCACGCCCTCCGGTGAAATATCGGAGTAATCGTAAAATTTGGATTCCAGTTCCAGGCCGTGCTGTTGCAGCAGGAGTTCGGCCTGGCGGGGCGATTTATTGAATAAATTAGGCATGATAATCGGCTTCTCGCCGATGCTGACCGTCAGATAAACATTGCGGCCTTTTTTAACCGTGGAATAGGAGAGCGGATTCTGCTCCACTACGGTGCCCTTTGCCAGATAAGCATCGTACACCGAATCGGCAATGATAACGTCAAAGCCCTGTTTTTCCAAAAAATCCTTTGCCTCGTTTACATTCATCTCGACCACTTCCGGCATTTGCATTTCATCACCGAGATGCACATAATAGGGCATCACTACACGATCCATCAAAACCACAATACCGAAGAAGATGACCAGAATTACAAGCACTTTCATTAAACGGCCGGATAAGATTTTTTTCCAAAAACTTTTTTCATTACTCATAAATCGTTTCTTTCCTGATACAAATCGACTTTATTTCTATCTGAAAAATCACGCTTTCGATTAATTAAAACGCGGGACGCGCACAAATTAACTTCTATTTAGATTACGTTATTGCTTGCTCTCAACAATGATGGTTACCGGGCCGTAATTAACCAGACGGACATCCATCATCGCCCCGAAAATCCCGGTTTCAACCCGAACCTTTTCTTCCCGCAATTTATCAACAAAACGTCCATAAAGCGCCTCGCCTTTTTCCGGATTTGCCGCCCTGATGAAACTGGGACGGCGTCCTTTCCTGGTATCGGCAAGCAGCGTAAACTGGGATATGGCAAGCACTGCACCCTTTATATCAAGCAATGAGCGATTCATCTTGTTCTGCTCATCTTCAAAAATACGTAAATTTACGCATTTATTCGCTACATAATCAATATCTTCCTTTGTATCGTTCTCCTCCACGCCGATCAGCAGCAACAGGCCTTTGTCAATGGCGCCGACGATCCGGTTATCCACATTAACCGAAGCCTCAGCAACCCGTTGTAAAACCACTTTCATCGATCCGAAACCTTTATTTTAATATTATCACTGCCTACAATTTTGCTCAAGGCCCCCAGGGTGCGGTGAGTCAGTTTAAGGCGGTAGGCATTGGAAAGCAGCCGGTATGGCGGCGAGCCATTGGCCGGCAGCTGAAAATAGACATCCGATCTGCCGGGACTGGATTTCAATGCCGATTTTAAGGCGGGGATATCATCACCGGAAAAATTATTTTTATCAATGACCAGCAGAATGGAATCGGTCATTACTTCCGGTACCTTTTCAATGGGCAGTACCTTTTTGGCAATAATTTTAATTGAAATCTCATCCAGATCCGAGTCCCGCCTGCCGTTTAAGAAAATGATACTGTCTGACTGCAAAAATAACTTGCATTCGGCATAGACCGAGCTGAAAACCACAACATCGTAGGTTCGTTTAAAATCCTCTACTTTAATGAAAGCCATCCGCTCATTTTTCTTATCCTGAATAAAACGTATATCAATAACCTGGCCGCATATATTTAACATCGATGGCGCCTGGCTTTCCTTATCTTCCGTTTCCTTCTCCTCCGCATTAATAAACCGATCGATATCGGTGGCGAATAAGTCGACAATCGTTTTGTAGCGATTCAGTGGGTGACCGGAAATATAAAAGCCAAGCAATTCCCGTTCTTTTTTCAACTTTTCGGTAACAGGCCAGTCGGGAACATCGGTCAGCGCCGGATAGCTGATTTTAATATTGAAATCGTCGTCCTCCGCTGAAAGGTCAAAAATACTGCGTTGATTGCGATCGCGTTTTTTGCTGCCCTGATAGCTCTGCCCAAATTCGATCGCACTCTCGATGGCATTGTAAAGCTGGGCCCGGTTACCCTCGAGCGTATCCATCGCCCCGGCCTGGATCAGACTTTCCAGAACTTTTTTATTGACTTTGCTCAGGTCGGCATCCTGCATCAATTCAAAGATGTTGGCAAACTTCCCATCCCGCTGTTCACGGGCGGCGACAATAGACTCGATGGCGCCGCTACCGACATTTTTTATCGCTTTCATGCCAAAAGCGATGGTTTTATCATTGAGCGGTCTGAAATCAGCAATACTGTAATTGACATCAGGCGGTTGTATAGTAAGGCCCAGTTTTTTACACTCTTCCATTAAAATCATAACCCGGTCGCTGTTGTTGACTTCACTGGTGAGGTTTGCGGACATAAATTCCGCTGGGTAATGTTTTTTCAGAAAAGCGGTTTGATAAGCAATAATGGCATAAGCGGCGGAATGCGATTTATTGAATCCGTACTCGGCAAAAGTAACCAGTTGAACGGAAATTTCTTCCGCGGTTTTCTTGTCGATGCCATTATCCATGCAGCCTTTGATAAACTTATTGATCTGGCCGGGCATTTTTTTCTTGTCTTTTTTACCCATGATCTTGCGCAGGATATCGGCTTGGGCCATCGTGAATCCGGCCAGCTCCGATGCAATGCGCATCACCTGTTCCTGGTAAACGATAATGCCGTAAGTCTCTTTGAGAATGGGCTCCTGTTTGGGGTGCGGATAGGTAATTGTTTTCCGGCCGTATTTCCGGTCGATGAAATCATCGATGTATTTCATCGGACCCGGGCGATAGAGGGCGTTCATGGCAATTAAATCTTCGATGCGGCTCGGCTTCAGCTTCCTGAGGTATTCCTGCATCCCGGAGCTTTCAAACTGGAACACGCCAACCGTAAGTCCGTCGCCGAAAAGTTTGTAGGTTTCTTCATCATCCAGCGGCTGCTCGGCGACGCTGAATTTCCGGTCCAGTTTTTTGCTGATCATCTGTTCGGTTTTCTGGATCACCGTTAAATTGCGCAGTCCCAGAAAATCCATTTTAAGCAGACCGACAGCCTCGCTCCAGCCCATCGTCCATTGCGTGGTAACTTCGCCGTCGGAGCTTTTGTACAGGGGCGCGTAATTGGTAATATCATCAGGGGTGATGATGATACCGGCGGCGTGCACCGAAGCATGGCGGGCGATGCCTTCCAGGGTTTGCGAATACCTGATCAGTTCACCGTAAAGCGGATCATCGCTTTCTTTCAGCTCTTTCAGCTCCGGCACTTCTTCAAATGCTTTTTTCAGCGGCAGCGGCTTTGCCCCTTTGAAGGGAATCATCTTGGCGATTTTATCGGCATCGGCAATGGGAATTTTCAGAACCCGGGCCACATCACGGATCACACCCCGTGAAGCCATCGTGCCGAAGGTTATAATCTGGGCGACATTTTTGCGGCCGTACTTATCCCGTACGTATTCGATCACCTCGTCGCGGCGATCCATACAAAAATCGACATCGATATCGGGCATGGAGATGCGGTCGGGATTCAAAAATCGTTCGAAAAGCAAATCGTAGCGCAAGGGATCGACATTGGTAATCCCAAGATTATAGGCGACGATACTGCCCGCGGCCGATCCCCGGCCCAGACCAACCGGGATATCCCTCTCACGGGCGGCGTTAATAAAGTCCTGTACAATTAAAAAATAACCGGCATACCCCATCTTTTCGATAACCGACAGTTCGTAATCCATACGTTTCTGAATGCGTTCATCAATATTGCCGTACCTTTTTTCGGCCCCGCGACTGGTGAGCCGCGACAGATACTCATCGATTGAAATATCGCCTTCGCTCTCAGGGATGGGAAATTTAGGTAACAGATGCTCGCCAAATTTAATTTCCAGATTTATTTTTTCGGCGATCTCATTGGTCGTTTCGCAAACTTCCGGTTTATCCTTAAAAAGCGTATACATCTCCTCGGGCGATTTCAGATAGAGTTCCTCGGTATTGTAGCGCATCCGGTTGGGGTCGTCGCGGTCATTGCCGGTTTGCAGACACAGCAAAATGTCATGCGCCTCATGATCGCCCTTGCGCAGATAATGGTTATCATTGGTGGCGATCACCGGGACGCCCATTTCTTTGGCCAGCTCGTATATTTTCGGATAAACCGCCGCTTCCTCGGGAATGTGATGGTTCTGAATCTCGAAATAAAAATCATCACCGAAAATATCCAGGTAATCCTCGGCAACTTTAATGGCCTGCTCGCGCATTCCATGTTTAAGTTTATAGGCAATTTCGCCACTCATACAGGCTGAAGTTGCAATCAGACCTTCGGAATATTGACGCAATACTTTTTTATCGATCCGCGGTTTATAGTAAATGCCTTCAAGGTAAGCAATCGATGATAGTTTAATCAGATTTTTAAAGCCCTGTTCATTTTTGGCCAGCAGAACGATATGATAGGAATTGGCTTCCCCTTCAATCGACTTGCGGTAATCACGGCTGCGCGGCGCGATATAAGCTTCCATTCCGATAATCGGTTTAATCCCGGCATTTACTGCGTGGGTGTAGAATTCCAGCACCCCGAACATGTTGCCATGGTCGGTTAATGCCAGTGATGTCATGCCCAGTTCGCCGGTGCGCTTTACCATTTCGCCGATTTTTGCAGCGCCATCCAGCAGCGAATAATGTGAATGATTATGCAGATGAACAAAGGACAATGTAATTTCCCTAATCTATTAAAAATTAAATACTTAAATTGTTTGATTATAGCCTGATTGGCTGATTCAATTTAAATGTATGGCCGGTCATTTGCAAAATTAATTCCCGCGGATTTTGATAAAATTTCGTTTTGAACTTGATCAAAGTTTACGTAATTTTATCGTTTGTTTTGGTATTTGACCGGTCTGCGATTTTATAATGTGCGAACCCATTCCGGAATTAATTCGGGATTATTTTTCAGTAGCCGGTCAAAATATTATACTTTGAAAACATAGTTTTGATCTGACAAAATAGTTATGTATTTAATTTGGAGGATTCTATGGCCCTAATTAAACCGTTTAAAGGATTACGTCCCGCAAAAGATTTAGCCGAAAAAGTGGCCTCCCCGCCCTACGATGTGCTTAACAGTGCCGAGGCCCGCGAACTTGCAAAAAATAATAATTACTCCTTTTTGCACATTAATAAACCGGAAATCGATTTACCGGAAGATACCGATCCGTACAGTGAAGATGTTTACGCAAAAGGACGCGAAAATCTGGATAATTTTATCAAATCAGGCATCCTGAAAAAAGATCCGCAGCCCTGTTTTTATGTTTATCGTCAGATCATGGGTAATCACAGTCAGATCGGATTGGTGGCCGGCGCCTCTGTCGATGAATATCAGAAAGATTTAATCAAAAAACATGAGCTGACCCGCGCCGCCAAAGAGGAGGACCGCATCAAACACGTCAATTATCTCAATGCCCAGACCGGTCCGGTATTCTTAACCTACAAAGCCGATCCGGAAATCGATGGTCTGATTAATAATATCGTCACCCGCGAGCCGGAAAATGATTTTACCGCCGATGACGGCATCCGTCATACGCTGTGGGTCGTCGATAAAGATAATGAAATTAAGCAATTGCAGTATTTGTTCGCCAAACAGGATTGCCTTTACGTGGCCGATGGCCATCATCGTTCGGCCGCCGCCGCCCGTGTCAAAGATATGCGTCAGACTGACAATCCGGATCATACGGGAGATGAGGAATATAACTTTTTCCTTACTGTAATTTTCCCGGATAATCAGATGCACATCATGGATTATAACCGGGTGGTGACGGACTTAAACAATTTTTCCGGGGAAGAATTTCTGGCAAAGGTGTCACAAAAATTCGATTTGGAAAAATTGGGTGAAAAAGCAAATAAACCGGGTGAAAAGCATACGTTTGTCATGTATCTGAATAAGACCTGGTATCTCTTAAAAGCCAAAAGCGGAATATTCGATCCTGAAGATCCTGTGGACCGCCTTGACGTATCGATTCTGATGAACAATCTGCTGGCTCCGATACTGGGTATCGGCGATCCGCGCAAGGACAGCCGCATCGATTTTGTCGGCGGCATCCGCGGACTGGAAGAATTAAAAAAACGCGTTGACAACGGCGAAATGGAAGTCGCGTTCGGACTTTATCCTACGTCGATCGAAGATTTGATGGCCATTGCCGATGCCGGCGCAACCATGCCGCCGAAGTCCACCTGGTTCGAGCCCAAGCTGCGCAGCGGTTTGGTGATTCACCAACTGGATTAATTTATTTGTTATCAAAATGATTGTCTGATCTCAAATCCCGTCCCGACAGGACGGGATTATTTTTCTATGCCTGACATTGCGGGCGTTTACCGTCGTCGGGCAAACCGTTCCAAAGCACAGCCCTAAGGGCGGGATCACTAAAAATTATAAGCGAAAGATAACCACGGCACCGGAAAACCTTCCTTTAATACTTCCCCAATGAGCAGGAATCCGAAATCAACGGCAATGCGGCTGCCGAAAAAACGCATCGCAATGGAAAACGGTTGTGAGCTGAGATTAAAATCTGTCCCCGTAATAATCCAGTTTTCCGATATCAGGGCAATGCTGTTTGACAGGCGCCAATTTCCACCTAACATGATGATCGGATATTCGTGGAACCGGAAATCACTATCCTCATCCTTGAAAAAACCAAAACCAATTCCGGCCGTCAGCGATCTATCCTGCGGACCATACGTTGCAACCATAAATCCCAGACCCGCAGCGACTTCCGCATCTATATTCGACATATATAATGCGCCGGCGGAAACGCTGAATTGTTTTGAAATATAGAATCCAAAACGGGGCGCCAGATAATACATCTGCTCAGAAAAATCCATTCCCGGAAGAATGGAAAATCCGGCCATTGCGCTGATATTATTGGTAAAACCATAAGAAACGCCCGGGAAAAAAATATAGTAATCCGATATGTATCCCTTGCCTTTAGCCAGCGGCCGACCTGTAGGCGCAAAAAGCAGGCGGGAATAGTTGGGATCGAATCGCCTGAATTCCCCTTTATCCTCACGTCCCTGAACCGGATCGAAGCTTTTAATGATTTGTAATGGTATTTCGAGCTGCAAACCGCTGAATGTTCTGAAAGTTATGTTCAGGGAATCCCGCCTGATAATTCGGCCATTTAATTGACTGCCGTCTTTCAAATTCACAGAAATTAATGAATCCTGCGGAATCTCTAAAGTGCTTAATTTAGTTTGCGGGTCATCTGTTTCAGTAATTGCTTCATCACCTGATAACCCTAAAGTATTGTCAGAAGATTTACCGGGATAATCATTATCGCAGAAACCGTTTTGAAGTAAGCAGCAAGTTATTGATATGAAAATCAGTACGGTTGGTTTACAGAACATGGCACGCTCCGCAGTTTATCACACGAATCTGAATATTATGATATTTTTAGCCGTTTACAAGAAAATTTTTTCATCTGTTTAAAATCCCCACCACAATCCCACCCGGGCGGGAGTGTGATGC
>CAYXRA010000091.1:0-16997 GCA_964467525.1 uncultured Calditrichaceae bacterium | reverse complement strand
ATCCTTGTTCAGAAACAGCGGTGCTTTAAGCCGAATGATTCATTCGACTGGTGGAGATGTATATATTTATGAAAATCAAACTGAAAGAGTTTTTCTATCTCGCTAACCTGCTCAGTATTGCACGCATTATCCTGATATTCCCGATTGTGTATCTGATCAAAGTGAATACGCCAGCCGGAAATATCTGGCTTGCCTTTCTAGCGTTCATTATTATTCTTACTGATTTTCTGGACGGTTATTTCAGCCGTAAATTTAATCAGGTTACCGAGCTGGGCATCGTGCTGGACCCCATTGCCGACAAATTATCCATGGCGGCAATTCTGGTCGCAATGATTGTTTACAGGAATTTTCCGCTGAGCCTGGTTATCTTTCTGATTTACCGTGACGTGCTGATCATGGTTATCGGCTCCATTGCAATCAGGAAAACGAGTAAGCCGACAATGGCAAATTTCTGGGGAAAACTGAATACCTCGGTTATTGCATTTACCGGTTTTCTTTTCCTGATTAACTTTAATAACATCTTTTTTACATTTTTTCTTTTTGCCAGCTATCTCTGTCTGTTGATTTCAGGTGTTTCTTATTACCTCATCGGCGAGCGTTTGCTGTTTGATAAAAAAATTCCTAAATATTTATTTCGCCTTGTTATCTTTTCATTAACTATTGCCGTGGTTTATTACACATTTCAACTGGATATTACCAGCGAAGAGAATCCGGCCCTCCAGGTGGAAGAGCAATTTGAAGAACGAACAAGCCTGATTGAACAGTACGCACCGGTCATTTATTTTGCCGGAGAGGAAGCATTATTTCCCATCGAAATCAAATCCTTTTTCGATCACAGCGCCTTAATGCGTTCATCGTTCTGCTTTTTCTTCGATGATAAAATTGCTGAAAAGCCGGCTTTGAATATAGACCTGTCCCGATATGATCAATCCTATTATCTTGAACTTGATGAAAATAATTTCGATGGAATAATCGATTATTATGCTCATATACAGGACGAATATAAGAGAACCATTTATGCAAACGTGTTTAAAATTCAAACCGAAGGTTCAACCGAATATATCGTTCAGTACTGGTTCTTCTTTTGGGGCAGTACGCTCGGCAGCACCGGCCTGATGTGGCATGCCTGCGATTGGGAAATGATCATGATTCATCTGGATCAGAATTTTACTCCGGTTCGCGCCGGCTATTCGCAGCACTACTACGGCGAAACCCGCAGTTGGGATCAGGTAAATCTCGAAAACGGACGTCCCGTGGTTTATGTGAGTAAGGGCGGACACAGCCTGCATTATGAATCCGGCACTGCCCGGTCTTATCTGGATAATTCAAAAGTGGTTCCGCTTGGCTCGGACTTTTGCGCCGCGGATATCCGGTGGACAACTGATGAATATAAAATAATCGAAATTGATTCCTCAACCGGCTGGGTTGCATACAGCGGTTACTGGGGCAGACCGATCACGACAAAACTACCCGGTCCGAAATACCGAAACCCGAAAGATAAGGATCTTGCCATGTGGCAAAATCCCCTGGGGTGGCTAAATAAATATGAGAACAAGAGAGCGAGATAAGCCATGAATCTTACAAAACGCCCTTTATTAATCGCCCATCGCGGCGAGAGCAATCTGGCGCCTGAGAATTCAATCGCCGCCGGCAGACTGGCCATTGAGCACGGCGCTACCGCCCTGGAAATTGATGTACGGATTTGCGGATCGGGCGAGTTGATTGTTTTCCACGATAATTTTCTGCAACGGCATTTTGGTATTTTTAAATCCATTTCGCTTACGTCCTGGAACGAACTAAAGCAGTTGCAATTCAAAAAGCACTACAGTCACCCGGACCGGGTTTGTTCCCTGACCGAATTTCTCGAAGCATTCAAAGGAACCGTCCCGATCAATCTTGACGTGAAGATTCTCTTTCAAAATTACCGGAAATTCGCCCAATCGCTGATCAGCACTGTCGATGAATTTAAAGTTATTGATCAGGTTTGGGTATCATCATTTAATCCGTACTTTTTAAAAGTTTTGAAAAATTTGCGCGGCGATATCCGGATCGGTTATTTGTTCCGTGTGCTGCCAAGCTTACACAAAGTTATTGAACTGATGCTGACCACGGACGCCTGGCATCCGCATCACAGTCTGATTTCCGATTCGTTTATCAAAGTTGCCAGAGAATTAAAAAAGGAAATCTACGTTTGGACAATTAATGAAGCCGCAGTAATGCAGGCTCTGATGCCCTATAATTTTGATGGCATCATCACCGATACGTTATACAAAACCTAACCATAAACCGAAATTTTGAGGTATTTTTTATTTTGGATATTCTAAAGGAACTGAATGACAGAGGATTACTCTATCAGATATCGCATCCTGATTTATTAGCGGAAAGATTAAAGGAGGGTAAATCCATAATTTTATATGTCGGTTTTGATCCCACTGCCGACAGTCTGCATATCGGCAGTTTATTGCCTATTCTTGTTTTACGTCGTTTTCAAATCGCCGGCCATAAACCAATTGCCCTCGTCGGTGGCGGCACCGGCATGATCGGCGATCCAAGCGGTAAAGCCGGTGAACGCAAACTCAATCAGCTGGAAACCGTTCTGGAATGGTCTGATAAACTAAAAACACAGCTCGAACATTTTCTTGATTTTGAGACCACCGATAATCCGGCAATTATGGCCAATAATTATGAATGGCTAAACCGGCTCAGCCTGATTGATTTTTTGAGAGATATCGGCAAGCATTTCAACATTGCCTATATGATCGCCAAGGATTCTGTTAAATCACGACTCGAAACAGGCATCTCATTTACCGAGTTTACTTATATGCTTCTGCAGTCCTACGATTTTTTAAATCTGTTCAAAAAATACAATTGCGAACTGCAGGTTGGCGGCAGCGATCAGTGGGGTAATATAACAGCCGGCGTTGAATTGATTCGTAAAATAGAGAACCGGCAGGCTTACGGTGTAACACATCCACTGGTTGAAAAAGCCGACGGCACAAAATTCGGCAAAACAGAGGAAGGGACGATCTGGCTCGACGCGAACCGGACCAGCCCATACCGGTTTTATCAGTTCTGGATTAACTCCGACGACCGCGATGTCATCAAATATCTGAAATATTTCACTTTTCTGACGATTGATGAAATCAATGAAATTGAAGCGGAGTTTAAGGAAAATCCCGGTAAACGATTGGCACAGCAGCAACTGGCAAGTGAAGTTACCCGTTTGGTTCACGGTGATGCAGCTTTCCAGTCGGTTCAAAAAATATCCGAAGCTTTATTTTACGGCAATATTAAAGAATTGTCAGCCCGGGAATTATCCGATGCTTTTGAGGGTATTCCTTCATTTGAGATATCCGGTACAATGGATCGAAATATTGTAAATATCTTATCCGAATTCAAAATCTGTCCATCAAAGCGGCAGGCCAGGGAAGACGTCAAGAACGGCGCTGTTTACATCAATGGCGAGCGCAATCAGTCGCTGGACAGGGTGCTGGAAAAAAGTGATCTGCTTCATGGAAAGCACATTGTGATTCGCAAGGGTAAAAAGAAATATTTCCTGATTTCATGGAAGTAATTTAAATAATACGCCTTTCGCCCGAATCCGTTTATGAATTTATTTTATTAATCAATAGTAGTGCCGGTGGATTGCCTTTCATGGCCCATCCCTTCTTTGAATTTATTAATTGGCCTGAGCAGAATATTGAAGCAAAACTTCTCCCGTTCAAAAATGCCGGATTAGTCGGTGCTGAATATGACAAAGAGATACATCATAAATACCGGAAATGTCAGGAAAAGATTTTTAAAATAGCCGATACCCTGAATTTAATGAAAACCGGCGGTTCAAATTTTCACGGAAAAGACATAAACATTAAATGCATTACGGATAACGCAATCGGCGGACGCTTATTAAAAAGAATTGAAGATCAGCTTCCGCATGGCAGCCTGAACAGAAAATTGCTCAGTCGTCTCTATTGGCGGGCCAATAATCTTAATGAAAAGGAACTACGAAATAGTCTGTCACCCGATCTGTTTGAAATTGAAAAACTCAAATTTGAGGATTTGCTGGAAAGGCCACCGGTTGATTTAAATACGGAAGCGAATGAACCGAACATCGCTTTTTTATTAATTCGCGGCGATGCATTGGATAAAATTCCGCTCATTACAAAATATTTAATAGAGCAGGGCTGCACACCGCTCAAAAAAATCAAAAGCATTTCTTACCGCGAGCTGGCCTGGGATATTTACGACATGGCCCGTGGAAACCAAATACAGAAAATGCGCGATCTTTTAAAATTCAATCTTGATGACTCTTTTTGGGGCAGAGACGCCGCATTATGCTTCATTTTGTTTTTTGAAAATAAAGCGGGAATTAATCTGGTTAAACTAAAACGGAAGCTGAGACATCGCATCGGTGCCATGCTTTTTTATCGAATACGTTACAAAGATATTGAGGATATTCATTTCACTTCATTGATTCACATTTCCGTTGAAAAAAATCTTGCCCGGGAATTGTATTGTCTGAACAGGTTAGGCATAAGTCAGCCGCTTAACTAAGGCTGAAACAAGAAAAAATATTATTAAAAAACTAACCAAAAATATTTGTCCCGCCCGGGCGGGATACAGGGGAAGAGGGATTTGGCGTTGGCAAAGTCAGAGATACACGCTCAGATTTCGCAAGTAAGAATCTAAATGGAGCGCTTTGATCTAAGTTCAAAATACAATCAGCCTATTCGACTAACTTCGTCATTCCGAATCAATCAATCCCGTTCTGTCAACAACAATCGTTTTTTCGTGCTTATAAACCTGCGGCGGATTGTCCGGGTAGTAGGTAAACTCCGTTTCCACAGTTACTTCATAACTATATTTGATTTTAAGCGCATTATTCTCAAGCGGCTTCGTCTCATAGTCTTTAATCGTATAACTGACAAAACTGCTGTGACCGCTGCCCCCAACCTGATCGCCCAGTCTTTCATCCTTTTCAATCTGCTTTCTGATAATCGCTTTAATCGCCTCTTTTTTAAGCATATTTTTATTTTCCAATATTTAATACGACTTCTTTGATTTCTTCCACATAAAAAAATCGACCGGACCCCATCACATCGGCATGGGTAAAAGTAAAATATTTGAACTTCAGCTGTCTTGTTTTAATCTTTTCTTTATCTGAGATTTGCTCGATTTCAGCAGCCGGCGCATTGTTTAAAACAGACCGGATACGGGCCCCGGTTTCCGCAACCAACAGCTCCGGAACAGAAGGACGATATTCTTTGGGTTTTGCGCCGAGAATAATATTACCCTCTTCCCATTGACCGGGATTTTTCCGAGCCTGTGCCTGATACGCTTCCAATACATAAATTAGATCCGCTAAGTTTTGCGGCGATGGATCCGGCAACCTGTTAATTTCAGCGGCCAGTCCGGGCAAGTAATCCAGCACCGTATCCGGTGTGCGCTTCGGCTGATAATCAGGAAACATTGTTTCCGGATCATAATTCTTTTCTTCCCTCTCAGGGATGAGCAACCAATTGAACAAACGTGATTTATAAAAATCATATAACTGATTGACATAAATGTTTGCAGCCGAAAAAATTCCGCGCATCTGATCGCTGGCTTTATTAAATATGATTTCACGATTGTCAGGATTTTCTTTTGCCTGTATGAGCGCATTATTGTAAATGGTCAATAGTGTATCCTCTACAGCAGTGTAATATGTATCCGCGAAAGGTTTGACCGGTTTGAACCATCTGGTTCTGATATCACCGCGATCGGGGATCAAATGAACACGGAGCATTTTATTTGCAACAACAGACTGCCACTGATTTGGTTCCGGTAAGCGGCTGCCGGGTAATGAAACCTGCAGATCAACATAATTGGGGTACATCTGGCTGGATATAATTTGAAGTCCTGCCGGCAATTTCAACCTGATATCATCAATCTTCTGCTGATTTTTTTCCAAATTAATCATTTGTTTAAAATGACGATCAAATTTCCGGGCATATTGCTCTTCCGCCGGCATTAACCGGGGAAAAAAATATCTGAATATTACCGCAAAATCGGTGACGGTTAACAAATCATAAAAATCGGTCCGGGAATCAACATCACCGCCCATGGGGGGTAAAGTAAAATCTTGCCAGGGCACTATTGTGTATAAAAGTACGGATTTGCCGTTGAAGAGGACATCCAGTTCCAGTACTTCCGTGCTTAAATGTAAAAATTGTTTTTTGCTGTCATCCTTTGTCCATTCCGGAACCACCGCTGCTTCTTCCATTCCTGTGACTGCATGGAGGAGGCTGACTGACTGTCCGAGCCGGTTAATCCAGCTCCTGTAATCCTTTTCTTCGGACATGATTTTTATGCCTTTTTTATCAATAGTGAATTTTTCCCTGTCTTGCCCGACGATTGCATAGCCGTTTGTAAAACTATCATAAATTCTGTCGTAGCGGGCGGGGATTACTATTTTGCCGCGTCGATTTATGAATCCCCATTTACCCTGTTCCCAGGCCCGATGCTCACCGTAATTTACAGTGATACAGCTTTCACAAAATCCCGCCAATCCATCCTGAAAAGGCAGCGCCGCCGAAAATTGCGGTTCTATGATGACATTGCCTGCCGTATCCGCAAATCCTATCTTGCCATCCCTAATAATCCGGAACAAGCCCTGCGAAGGATAGTCCGGACCGTTATCATAGGGAAAAACCGTAAATAACCGTATGCCGTTTCTATTAAAAGCCACAAAACCTGAGCCGTCGATGTAACGGATGGATATTGTTTCATTATGTTCCGATGAATCCGCCGATAGTGATTCCGAAAACAAATTCGGGATTTCCTTATTTTTAAATAACTGCGCAGCTTCACTAATTTCATCAGATTTCTGTAATGCAATTATTCGCTCTCCCGGAATCAGGATCAGTGTCAAAAGAAAAACTAATGTCTTAATTTTACATTCTCTGATATTCATAATCTATTCTTTAAATTTGCGGATTAACATGCTTTTAATCGGTCTGCGCATTTTAAGCCTGACTAATTTTCTTCAGCTTCATAATGTGTACCCACATATAGCCAACCAGCGGGATGCTAACCCAGGCGAGCTGAACATCTTGCCAGAACAAAACGAAATCGAATAACCCGTGTATCAGTATCGGGACGATTAGCGCGAAAAAGATGAGTAGTGGGGCTTTCTTTTTATCACGTGTAAATCTGGCTTTACCGATAAAGAATCCCATAATCCCGCCAACCAGCGCATGCAGCGGCATCGATAAAAAACTGCGTGCCACGATGAGCATCACGCCGCTTTCGGCAAGCAGCCGCCGGAAGTAATCGATATTTTCAACAAAGGCAAAGCCGAGTCCGATCATTACACCATATAAGATTCCGTCATACCATTCATCAAAATAGCGCAGTGAATAAATGCCAAAAGCAAAGACAACAAATTTTGCAATTTCCTCAAGCGTTCCGGCATGATAAAAGGATATGATCAGCGAGCTCGTGAATGATCCGTCCCTTGGCGGATAGGGCACCGGATTGAAAAGATGCAGAATGAAGACAAGCAAAACCGAAAACATGCCCAAAAAAAATGCGCGCATTATAATTTTTACAGGTTCACGATTTTTATCCAGATAATAGAAAATTGAGGCAATGAGCAGCGCCGGTATGAGTGCGTATAAAATAATAAGCATTTAAATTTTTTCCGTTTCTTATTGAGTTAATTTACTTTGATGCCTTTTCGTATAATTCCTTTACCTGTTTCCGGTCTCAAAGACCAACCGTTACTGACGTCGGAAAAAATATCCGGCCAGGCCGGGAACATTTTGCTTGATTTAATCTGATTTTATAGGTAAATATAAGAGACAATGTTGAGCAATTCCATTATTAAATTTAAAAGTCCGGGGAGTGTAAAAATGAAACCTTTACTCGTATTTCTCATTCTTTTTTCTTTTTTGTGTTCAGCATATAGCAAAGACAAGAAAACGGTGGAAATAACCATCGTCCGCGTATCTAATTTGCCCTCGGTTAAACCGGACGGTCGTAAATGGGACGGGATCGGTTATGCAGACCCAATGGTGACCATTTTGGTAGACGGCAAAATACTTGCCTCAACTTCTTTTAAAAAAGACAATGCCGGTTCTTCAGTCGTTTTTAATGAATCGTTTAAAATGCATGTGGATCCGCGTCAGGCTAAATTGGGTTTTAAGGTTTTCGATAAAGATGTTATGCAGAATGATTTGATGGGTGAATACCATTTCAGTGAGGATGACATTCCGCTGCAAAACGGAAACAGAACGCTTAAGTTTTACAACGGCATTGTGCTGGATATCGAAATTCGCATTCTTAACTGAAATTGATTTTAAAAGCGTTTCATTAATATATTGCAGGCCCTATCGGTCCAGATGCAATCCTGCCCGTATATAGAAACGCAGATCGTGTTGCGCGCCGATCGGGTGATAAATTTCTTTATCATTAAATAAATTTCTGAACGTGAGCTGGGTATTAATTCTGTTTTTCCAAAAGGTTTTTGTAAAACTCAGGCTAAATATCAAAATATCTTCTGTTGCGGGCTGGTAAATATCATTAAATTCAAGCTCAATATTCTTATAGTCATTCCAGTATGCTGAAGACTGATAATTTATTCCTACCCAAATTGAGAATCCATTTATCGGAGCGAAGGTTATCATATAACCAAACTTATGTCGCGGTAATCGTTTCCAGTGATCAGTAAATGCTTTCTCGTTGGCGACCGGCATTAAGTAATTGTAGCTTATGTTGTGCTGTAAATTTCCAGTCGTATTCAATCCCAGAGAAAAACTACCGCCGACGACCTGTCCCGAATGTTGTATGAGCGTAAGGGCATCAGTGCTAAAACTTTCATCATATCTTCTGAATTTAAATGTATTTTCATAATACCGTTGATTGGAAAAAGCGCGGTAAAATCCCGTCAGGTTCAATTTTATCGGTTTGAGTGATTGTGTATCATAAATTAAATCACAGGTCCAGCGGTCACCGCTTTTCTGCATATTATTTTTAATTTGTTCAACACCAAGAGCACTTAAAATGTCGTACCCCTGCCCATGCCAGTACCAGTAATCCGTTTCATCCGCTTTTGGATTTTGCATATAACTCAAAACTGAACGCAGCATATTTTTTTCGTTAATGATCCATTCGGTATTTAAAATGCCCGAGAATCGTACAACGGCATTGGTTACATTAATATTTATCGCTGCCTGCTGACGCATGCCATGATATAACTGATTAGTATAGCGAAAATGCATGCGTTGTCTGAAGATGTGCGGATTGTTCAGCTTTTTGCTTGTACTGGCTTCAATTAGATCAAAACCGACTCCTAAATGAAAAGCCCCGTTGGTCTGCATAACTGCGCTGTTGATGTCAAATGCATATTTTTGCATACGCCAGTCAAAGTCATAATCTAAACGATTTTCTCTTTTAAATATTTGTTTATCGGTATAGCTCAGCCGATATTTCAGGTTAAATTTGCTTTCACTCCGGTAGCGGCCGTGAACACCAAAAAATATGTTTTCATTTTTCAGGGGAACTTCTCTGCCATAGGGTCTGAAATAATAAAAATCTTCAAGATAATTATAGGCGAACAATCCATGCAGTTGCATTGATCCATTGGTAAAATTAGTCGCCGCCCGGTAGCCGCGCATATTTATTCTGGGATAATATTGACCGGCGATGTAGCGGTTTCTTTTCAAGATTCGTTGATCGGTCGGGTAGGCTACCTGATCGACAAAGGCAGTGGAAACAGAAAGTTTATCTTTGCTGAAAAAAAGCATACCCGTATTGTCCGCATTTATCCGATCCACATTGGGCGACCAGTATTTTGTGTAACGGTAAGGACCGGGATCGCCGGTCTCATTGCCGTATATTATCGATCCTTCATAAGATAAATCTTTATCGGCCACCTTAGTGTGTATATGTATCAGGCTTTCCGCGAAAAAACCCTGTTCTATTTGCGGCGTGTCTGATATTTCAACAAATTCGACCTGATCCAGTGATACGGGCAGATTGTTGAGTGATTGCGTATCCCAGATTTTGAAATCAATGATATGGCCATCGATCATTACAAGCATGCGTTGATTCTGATACAATGACAATCCATTGGCACTTGCCTGATAGTTGAAACCATCAATCGTTGAAAGCCGCCAGTTGTTAGCTAACAACAAAATATCACTGAGACGGACCAGTCCCGATTTCCGGATATGCTCCGCAGTGATGATTTGCGTTTTCGGATTAAATTCCTGATTTTCAGCTAAAATCAGTCCGCTCAGCAGCATCACAAGCAGAATGAATCGTTTTCTCATTTGAGTATTTCCCGCAGCCATGACGGCGTATCAAAAGTATAATTCATTCCGATCAGAATAAATGTCAGCTCCAGCCGTTTACGTGTGAATACTTTTTGATAGCTACCTGTCAGGTTTACCGCAAGTTGATTCGTGATTTTAGCATTGATTGAAGAAGAAATACCCAGACATAATTCACTTTCCGTAACCTGGGTCTCATTAATTTCATCATCGTCAAAAGTCATGGCAAAACTGCCGCTGCGCAGACCATTAAACCAATCGATTCTATTTGTCAGGGGAATATCAAAGCCCCATTCCAGATAATAGTAAAGACTGTAAAATTCAGGTACATCACTTTTTTTTTCGAACAGAGATGCCTGCACACCCAGACGCGCCCGGCCAAGATAAAACGGTGTTGCACAATTCAGATCCAGGCCGCGGCCCCGCTGCCAGTATTCGTGAAACTGGCCATGATTGGTATTGGCGTGGATACTAAACGAAAGTGTTAAATTACTAAAGGCATCCGATTCAGCCACGGCATCGTTTGTACAATACAATATGCAAAAAACTAATATTTTTATCGATAGGCTAAGGAAGGCTGGGCATGACTTTTTCCGGCTCAACAATTGTTTAGTCAGTTTCATGATTTATTTTTCGGATCGATTTGTAAAGCGGTTTGAGTCGCTTGTACATTTTCTTGTAAACCTGCTCATAGAGATAGTTATAAATTTGCTGCACTTCGGGATTCGGTTTGAAAATGTCTTTTGTGCGCACCATTTCTATCACCGCACTTTTATAATCGGCATAAATCCCGGCCCCGACGGCCGCGTTTATCGCCGCTCCCAAACCGGAAGCTTCATAAGTATGGGGACGCATTGTCGGCAGTCCGAAAACATCGGCCGTTAATTGCATTGCCGCATCACTCTGGCTGCCGCCGCCGACAATCCGTAGTTCTCTAATCGCTGTGCCGCTTCTGGCGGCAATGCGTTCTGCGCCTTCCCTTAATGCGTATGCCAGGCCTTCCAGGATTGCCCGGTAAAAATGGGCGCGGGTGTGTACATCGCCAAATCCGATAACGGCGCCGCGCGCTTCCGGTCCGGGATGTCTGAGTCCCGGCGACCAGTATGGCTGTAAAACCAGTCCCTGTGAACCGGGTTCTACGGAGTTGACGAGATCATCAAATAAAGCTTCCGTCTCAATGCCTTCTTCCTCAGCCTTGCTCTGCTCATAAAATCCGAATTCTTCTTTGAACCAGTTAACCATCCAAAAACCCCGGTAAATTTGAATTTCGAGATTATAAGCATTCGGCATTGCCGCCGGGTAGGCAGGCAGAAGCGGAATAACTTCGAGATAACGCTCGCGGATCGTGTTAATTGTTGCCGTGGTTCCGAAGCTGAGACAGCCCATATCCGGTTTTAAACAACCGCTGCCGAGAACTTCACAGGCTTTATCGGCTGCGGCGGCAATGAGTCGGGTGTTTTTTGGAATACCCGTTTCCGTTGAGGCATCGGCTGTAATTTTTCCCAGTTCATGGCCAACCGGAACGAGCTCGGCTAATTTTGATTTCTTTATTTCCAGGGCGCGCCATTTCCAGTCATACCCCCGCGCCCATTTCTGGCGTTTATAATCGAAGGGAACATAGCCAACCTGTGCACCCACTGAATCTACGAATTTTCCGACCAGGCGATAGGTAAGATAGCCGGACAAGAACAGATATTTTTCCGTTTTTTGAAAAATTTCAGGTTGATTTTTTTGAATCCAGTTGATCTCCGCTTCCGCCCGAAAATATTCCAGGGTTGACGACAGTCCGGCGATTTTAAAAAACTGTCCCCATAATCCACCCATCGTTTCTATATCTTCCGATCGCCGCTGATCCAGCCACACAATCGCCGGACGCAACGGCTGGCCCTGCTTATCCAGATTAATAACCGTGGATCTCTGCGTTGTCAGAGCAACTGTAGCAATACTGTTTTTATACTGTGCATTTTGCGTCAATAATTTCCGGGTTGCCTTGCAGAGACTGTCCCAGTAAAGTTCAACATCCTGTTCTGCCAGTCCGGGTTTCTTTGAAAAATATGGACTGACGGAGACACGCTCAATCGCGATAACATTTCCTTTACTGTCAAATAATATGGCGCGCACGCTTTGCGTGCCAAAATCTATTGCCAGTAAATTGTCTGCGGTCATATTTTGCTCTCTGCATTTCGATTTTATAAATGAAATTCTTGCAACTACAATTATTGTTCAGTGGATGAATTCACAAAATGCTTTTGTGAAATAAATGTAATATTATTATCTTTTTGCCAGAAAATAGGACAACGCTTCCAGTTCTATCGACATGTTTTCGTATTTAACCATGACGTCGTCCGGCACTTTAATTTTGGTTGGTGCAAAGTTAAGGAAAGCCCGCACATTACATTCGACAAAGGAATTGATAATATTTTGGGCGTGTTTTGGTGGTACGGCTATGATTGCGATATTAATTTTTTCTTTGTTTACGATTGTACACAGATCATCGATATGATGAATCTTTAAACCATGAAATTCCGTTCCGACTTTCTCGGGGTCGTTGTCGAAAAGCGCGCGAATGATAAAACCCCTTGTCTTAAATTCAGCATAATCTATAAGTGCCCGGCCAATATTTCCGATGCCGGCCAAAGCAATATTCCAGGTTTGTGTTAATCCTAAAATCCGGCCCAGCTCATCTTTCAGAGCTTCGGTATCATACCCCAAACCTCTTTTTCCAAAGGTGCCAAAAAAAGATAAATCTTTTCTGACCTGGGCTGAAGTAACATTATTTATTTCGGCTATTTCATCTGAAGAAACCGTACTGGTATTTTGTTCAATTAATGTTTCCAGCGTCCGGTAGTAAGTAGACAGGCGACTGATAGTGGAATCTGATATTTTTTTCATCTTACCTCCCTTGTAGGGTATGTCATTTTAAACCAATCGCAAATTTATATTTTTATCTATATTAATCATTCGATTAAGCCTGAACTACTTTTGCAACATCACCAACCAAATCATTTTCATCCAACCTGATTAACTTAACGCCCTGTGTATTTCTACCTATTGTACTTATCATTTCCGCGTTTTGCCTGATAACAACACCCCGTTCGGTTATTATCATAATATCTTCTGACTCGCTAATGCCGAGCGCCCTGATAAGATTGCCTGTTTTTGCGGTTATCTTCATGCCAATGATACCGCTGCCGCCACGGTTCTGTTTTCTGAACTCCTCAATCGGAGTACGCTTCCCATAGCCTTTTTCTGAGATGGTTAAAATCTTGTAGTTTGACTTCGCAACAACCATTGCAATAACCACGTCGTCATTTCGTAATTTTATAGCTTTAACACCGGTCGCTGTCCTGCCCATTTCGCGGACATCGTTTTCATGAAATTTAATGGATTGACCGGCCCGGGTTATAAACAGGACATCGCTGTCGCCGTCGGAGCGTTTGGCCTCGATTAATTCATCATTTTCGCGGATATTTATGGCGATGATACCGCCTTTTCGCGGATTGCGAAAAGCTCTCAGCGCCGTCTTCTTGATGATGCCCTGTTCCGTACCCATGATAATATATTCATCACTGTCAAAATCTTTAACAGAGATGAAAGCACGGATTTTTTCATTCCTTTCTATATTGATCATATTAATGATCGGTCGGCCCTTGGATGTTTTACTTCCGGCAGGGATAGCATGCACTTTAAGCCAATAGCATTTCCCCCGGTTCGTAAAAAAGAGTATGGATTCATGGGTATTGGCAATGAACAAATGCTCAACAAAATCTTCACCTTTAATTGCCGCGCCGGTGACACCGCGTCCGCCCCGGTTTTGCAGACGGTATTCGGATAACGGAAATCTTTTTATGTATCCGTGATGGGAAATCGTAATTACGACATCCTCTTCCGCAATCAGATCTTCAGCAGTTAAATCATCAACGGCCGTAATAATATCCGTACGCCGTTCATCGCCGTATTTCTTTTCCAGCTCATCCAAATCATCGATAATAATGCCCAACTGCAAATCTTTGCTGGCTAATATCGCTTTTAATTTATCGATGAGTTTAAGCAGCTCCCGGTATTCCTTTTCGATTTTATCACGTTCCAAACCGGTCAGTCTTTGCAGGCGCATATCCAGTATCGCCTGCGCCTGTACTTCTGTTAAACTGAAGCGTTCAATCAGCCGGGTTTTTGCCGTTTGCGGATCAGGCGAGGTTTTGATCAATTCCACGATTTCATCGATATTATCGATGGCGATTCGTAAACCTTCGAGGATATGAGCACGCCGTTCGGCCTCGTCCAGTTCATACTTTGTTCTTCTGACGATGACTTCGATGCGATGATCGATAAAATATTTAATCATTTCCTTCAGATTGATCACACGCGGCTGACCATTGATCAGAGCCAGCAGATTGATGCTGAATGTCGTTTGCATCTGCGTATGTTTATACAGCAGATTCAGAATGTATCTGGGATCAATATCTTTTTTAAGATCGATGACAATACGCATGCCCTCACGATCGGACTCATCGCGAAAATCGGATATGCCTTCGATTTTTTTATCTTTGATTAAATCAACAACTTTTTTGATCAGATTGAGTTTGTTTACCTGATAGGGGATTTCTCTGACGATGATTGATTCCCGTCCGTTTGCTTTTTCTTCAATATCAACCTTCGCCCGAACCATAATTTTTCCGCGCCCGGTTGCGTAGGCTTCTTTGATTCCGTCGACGCCGTATATGGTCGCCCCGGTGGGGAAGTCCGGACCCTTAATAAACTCCATTAATTCAACCGTGGAAAGATCATGATTTTCAATCACTTTTTTCGTGGCCATAATAACTTCGCGAATATTATGGGGCGGAATATTCGTGGCCATTCCCACAGCGATGCCGCTTGCGCCGTTAATGAGCAGATTGGGTAAATTGGCGGGCAGCACTGAAGGCTCATCCAGACTGTCGTCAAAATTTCTGACAAAGTCGATGGTATCTTTGTTTATATCTTTCAGAAGTTCTTCAGCAATCCGCTGCATCCGGACTTCCGTGTACCGCATTGCCGCCGGAGAGTCGCCGTCTATGGAACCGAAATTTCCCTGACCATCGATAAGCGGATATCGCAATGAAAAATCCTGAACCATCCGTACAATGGAATCATAAACTGCCATATCTCCGTGCGGATGATATTTTCCCAGTACCTCGCCTACGATTCTGGCACTTTTTTTAAACGGCTTGCTATGATTTATGCCCAATTCGTGCATGCCGTAAAGTACACGTCTGTGCACCGGTTTTAATCCGTCACGCACATCAGGTAGCGCCCTCGATACAATTACAGACATTGAGTAATCGAGGTACGATTCTTTCATCTCCTCTTCTATTAAAGTCGAAAGTATTCTATTTTTATCAGTCATTTGTGATCCTTAAATTAAACATCCAGATTCTTAACGTATTTGGCGTTTTCTTCGATAAACTTTTTACGCGGCCCAACTTCATCGCCCATCAATGTTGTAAAAATTTGATCCGCCTCAAAGGCGTTTTCCATGGAAATCCGGAGCATGGTTCTGGTTTCGGGATTCATTGTGGTATCCCATAACTGATCGGGATTCATCTCCCCGAGACCTTTGTAGCGCTGCAGGTTAAGCTTATCTTCATCGGCGCCTAACTCATTTATTATGCGCTCCCGTTCTTTTTCATTGTAAGCGTAAAATTCATTTTTGCCGTTTTTAATTTTATACAGCGGCGGCTGAGCGATATAAATATTACCGCTTTGAATCAGATCGGTCATATAGCGGTAGAAAAACGTTAACAGCAGCGTTCTGATATGGGAACCGTCGACATCGGCATCTGTCATGATGATAATTTTCGAATAACGTAATTTTTCTATTGAGAAATCGTCTGATCCGATGCCCGTACCCAGAGCCGTAATAATCGTTTTGATTTCTTCATTGGAAAGAATTTTATCAAGTCTGGCTTTTTCCACATTCAGGATTTTTCCCTTTAGCGGCAGAATTGCCTGAAATCTTCTGTCCCGTCCCTGCTTGGCAGAACCGCCTGCAGAATCACCCTCGACCAGATATATTTCGCATTCAAGGGGATCGTTTGATGAACAGTCGGCAAGTTTACCGGGAAGCGAATTACTGTCGAGCGCGGTTTTACGTCTGGTCAGTTCCCGGGCGTGTCTGGCCGCTTCTCGTGCTCTGGCTGCGCTGATCGATTTTTCAATGATTAATTTGGCAACGGACGGATCATTTTCCAGATAAGAGAACAGTTGTTCATTGACAAGAGATTCCACCGCACTACGCACCTCGGAATTACCCAGTTTTGTTTTTGTCTGACCCTCAAACTGTGGTTCGCTGACTTTCACCGATATGATCGCCGTCAAACCTTCTCTGACATCTTCGCCGGACAGGGTAAGCTTTTCGGAGTTCTTAAATAAGTTGTACTTTTGGCCGTAAGAATTTAACGTTCGTGTTAAAGCGGACTTGAATCCCGACAAATGCGTTCCGCCTTCGATAGTATTAACATTATTGCAGTATGAAAGTATATTTTCCGTATAAGATGAATTATACTGCATAGCTATTTCAATTGGCGTGCCTTCTCTTGTGCCTTCGAAAAATATAGGTATTTTATGTATCGGTGACCGTGTTTCGTCCAAATATTCAACAAATTCGATAAGACCGCCCTTATACTGGTATTCTTCTCTTTTTTC
>CAYXRA010000090.1:0-17063 GCA_964467525.1 uncultured Calditrichaceae bacterium | reverse complement strand
TCCCGCCCGGGCGGGATACAGGAAAGGGGGATTTGGCAAAGTCAGAGATACACTCTCAGATTTCGCAAGTAAGAATCTAAGCAAAAAAGCTATCAATATTTTTACACTGTTCCTGTTGGCTTAAAGTATTTCTTAGGTTTAAAAGATACTTTTTTGCTTTTATTTTTCATCTCTTTGTTTTTTAAATCTCTAAAAATTGCGTCCAAATCATAATTGAATTGCGCTGCATGTTCTTCGCGCAATTTTCTTAATTCATCTATTATAATATCTTTTTCCATATTTATTTCTCCATTAATTCTTCGGGAGTACATATCGTTGGAACTTCGTATCCAAATTCATTACATCTAGTTTCAATTATACGCCTGTTTGATGCATTTGCAATATGTTTGCAATTCCACGTGAGTAAGTAATCCATACCATGAACGGTGGCCACAGCGATATGTAATGCATCTTCAACTGATTTTTCAGGTATATTACCTTTATTCACAAGATGCTTTGCCAGACTTATCGCTGACTTGTTTAACTCAAGTAGTGGTATTCGTTCAATAATTTTCAATCTCTCTGATGCGGCACCAGCATCTCCTCTGATGCACTCCTCATAAACTAATTGTGATATAAATAGTGAAAACTCATTTTTTCTTTTTCCCCACCACTCACGCGTAATTTGTTGATGTGCTGTAATTATTAAATCTCTATTTGGTTTCGATAGTAAATAGCTTATAAAACTTGTTTCCAAATATATTTTTTTATTCATGACTAACTCAATAAATTCCTAATACAATAAATAAAACATATTTTTAGAATAAATTCAACATAAAAAAGACATAGCAAAATAATATCTTATTTTACTAAATCGGCATATCTTATTGCTTGCCCATTTTAATATGATATTCAGAATTTTTTCTATTTTCTGAAAGTCCATCATCCTATTTTTTACTTATTATATTGGTTTTAAAACATCACCTTCACTTTATCAACTGCATTTTGCCCGAGCAGAGCAAGCCATCGTTTCCAATGAGCTGATAAAAATAACTGCCCGCGGCCAGTATGCGCCCCGAGTCGTCCCTCCCGTCCCAGATTATTTGTCCATTTCCCGGTTTCAGATGCGAATAAACACGCACGCAATGGCCGAGCACATCAAAGATTCTGATTCGTGCCTGCTCATTGCCCGGGATGTAATATTCAATCGTCGTCGCCGGATTAAAGGGATTGGGATAATTGTGTGACAGTCTAACCCGATCCGGAACCTGCCCGTCTTTGGCGGCAATCGCCGTCGCTTCGGGATTAAAATGATCGGCCGCTTCGCTGACTGTCATAAACCGGATTCTATCACCGTAGCGGGCTGTCAGCGAATCGAGCAGCTCGGCGGCCCAGTCGATCACCAGTCCGTTTTCATAGCCTTTGCGGATGAACGGATCGTGCAGCAGCAGACAGTAGTACCCTTCGTTGAAACCGCGGTTTTCGATATCATTTAAGGCGCTGTTCAGTTGCGACTGATAATTATTGCTTTTGAGGTACCAGGTGTATTCATTATGCGGCGCGAGATTATAAAGCGATTTAAAAATGTTTTGCTTGTTTGCCCCGGTCGTGGAAATAATTTCCATCCCGTAATCGATCAGCACCTGATAGGTAATGGTATCGGCCTGATGTCCGGGCGGTACGAATGCTGTCGGCACACAGTCCAGACTGTCTTCTAAAATGGCCAGTCCCTTACGAATTAAATCGCCCTGGACGCGATAGCTGTGCTGTTGATTATATGCAGTGCAATACATTTCATGACCGGATTGATTACACAGCGTGCAGATATGCGTATATCCGTGCAAAACCACCTCATGTCCTTTTGCCATCGAATTACGCAGATCCTCCGCCAGCAGTCCGTCTGCGTTTTGTGATTCCTCCAGCCGGTGCGGGATCACCGCCCAGGAAACTTTCGCCCCGCGCGCATCCATAGCGTTTTCGAAATCGGTGATGGGACGCGGTTCCCAACTGATACGCGACTGAATATCATCGACGCGAATAACAAAAATCAGCGAATCCGCCGCAGTTGCAAATTGAACCAAATTTATTAAAATCGCTGCCGCTAAACTGACTATCCTAAACTTCATTCCAATATTGACCCTTTACTCTGGTAATAATTAATACTTTTAGTTCTTTTCCTCTGACCGGTATTTCAGCGCTTGTTCCATTACCGGCCACCAGTCATAGTTTTCGATATAAACCAAATCAAAAATCATGACGCCGTTGGTTTTTTCCAGGCACATTTTGATGGCTTCGGCGAATTTTTGCGGATTATTTTTATACTGCAAAACGTAAATACTGCCGTACACGGGCGCGGCGTCTTTTATCAAACGCATGGAGTTTTCACAGGCGCCTTCAACGCTGTACCAGTATTCACCGCCCTCGCCCATGGCCTGCTGCCAGCGCTCTTCAGATATTTCGTTTTTTATCGCCTGCAGGTCCGCTTTAGTCACTTCGCTGAAATAGCAGCCGCTGCAGAAAAAATCGAGCAATTCGGCATAGCCGGTGCGATTATAATCTTTGCGCGCCCAGTCGTACAGCGGCTGATAATCTTCGCTGGCCCAGTTAACGCCAACCTCATAGTAGATAGGATACCAGGAACCGGCATAGGTGCCGAAGCGAATATCCGGATTGACTTCTTTCACCGTCCGGCGCGCCGTTGCAAAAAACTGCTTAATGTATTGTGCACGCCAGTACAGCCAGTCCTTAAACAACGGTCCGCGCGCCATTCCATATTCACCGGCTGCATTTTCTTCCCAGAAAAAAACATCATCCGGCCAGTTTCGTACTTCACTCCCGGTGAAAGCTTCGAAACGCAGCTTTGCAAGGTCGCTGAAATCCGCTTCGATACTCTCGAATCGCGCCCGGTCCAGTATGATTCCATCAAGTTTATATCCGGACATGATTTCTTTAACCAAACTCAACTCATATTCGACCACATCTTCACGCAGGGGATTAACGAACAGGGAGGCCTTTCCGGGTACGTCCAGTATCGGCTTAATCCCCTCCGGGGTATTCAGCATGGTCTGCCATTCGGGATGTTTGGTGAAAACCAGTCCCTGCTGCGCCGGCCGGCTGCCTTCGGAAAAGATATTGAGGGCGGCATGGATTTTGAGACCACGTTCGCGGGCTGCCTCACTCATGATTTTTAACAGATCAAAATCAGCGGGACGACTACTGCCCTGCCACTCATTCAGTTTTTGGGCATGGCGGCTGTTGTAAAGCACCAGTCCGCTGTTCGGTTTTAAATCAACGGCAATATCAGTAATTCCGGCTTCGACGCAACGATCCAGAATCCGGTCGATCGAATCCCTGCTGCTCAGGCGTCCGAAATTCGCGGTGCCGTCAAACCACAACATTTTCACCGGGCCGGACTCATCCGTTCCGTTGCAGGATATCAATACCGCAATAGTAAAAATCAGAATAATTCTGTAAATCATAATCCGTTATTTTGCATAAATCAGTTTGTGTATGGTCGCTCCCCTGGCGCTGTTCAAAACCGCGAAGTAGATGCCGCTCGACAGATCGCGCGCATTAAACACAACCGTGTGCCGGCCCGCTGTTCGAAAATCATTGACCAGTGTGGTTACTTTTTCCCCGAGAATATCGTAAATGATTAAATCAACCTGCCCGCCTTCGGGAATTTCATACACCAGCTTTGTCTGTCCGTTGAAGGGATTGGGATAATTACGTAACAACTGATAATGATTTACCAGCGGTGTGCTGTTCTCTTCGATTGCCGTATATTCACGACTGAACAGGAATGCTTTCTTTTCTTCCATATCAATTACCCAGGCCCGATTTTCATCCTGACTCAGGGCAATATCGGTTGGTGAAATCAGCGGGGCGCCCTGCGGATCGGGCGTCGATTTGCTGTACATGGCCGGAAATTCTTCATTTTCTACGGCCAGGGTGCCGTAAATGGAAAAAGACTTAACCCAACTGCGATTGGTATCGGTGCCGCAGGCATACAGATTGCCCACTGAATCACAGGTAACCCCGTAAGGCGTCCACCACAGCCAGCTCAGATCGGAAGCCACGTCAGTTACCCGCTGACCGCTGTAATTTTTCGGATCATACTGGGTGCCGCCGCTCCAGATGGCAATACCGCCTTTTTGTCCGGTGGTATCGCTCTCGCGGGAGCTGAAGAAAGGCGTAGCGGGATCGCTGTAATCCGCACCGGGAATCACAGCCACATCACGGATTTTTGAAGTCAGCTCGGCGCCGTAATGCCCGCCCGGTTCATTGGGATGCTGATCAAGGGGCATAATCGGTACCCAGGTACTGCGGTTGGCCGAAGTATCCGTAAAATCATACACCCGTATGGATGTCAGATAAGAAATCCCGGCATAGATATATTTATCGTCATTGGCGGAAAGTCCCATCACCCAGGTGCCGTATCCCCCGGCGGTGTATTCGATTACAGCATTGGGATCGCCGTCCGGATACTCCAGCATAATGGAGGTCTGCTTATCCGGTTTACGGCAAATAACAAAAACCGTATCGTCAATGGTGGTGATCCCGCGCGCCGACTCTACATTCAGATTGCTGCGATAATCATCGATGAGTGTAAAAACCGTATCGCCGGGTTGGGCTTTGAATAGGGCGTTAACCGCTCCGGGCGCCGAGGTTGAGCTGGATATCACCCAGAGGTTGTCCCGGTTATCCGTTGCACACAGATAAGGTGTAACCAGTGAATCGGCCAGTGGAAATTTAATATCCGCCCCGGCAATGTACTTCCAGGGCATTTGGGCCAAAAGCCCAGCCTGCAAAATAAAAAGTGTGATCGCGGTAAGGATCATTTTTTTCATGACGTTCTCCTTAATTATCCTAACTGAAACTCTTGTTTATCAGTGAAAAATAAATCAAGATCCGGAAAGAGATATTTGTTATTCCCGGGTTCGGTCAATGATTAAATTCATCAGACGGTTACCGATTCCTGGTGTTTTTCCTGAATGAAGTCAGCCAGTGTTGCAATAGATTTTAGCACGCGCTGTGCGGTATCGATATTGTTGATACGTACGCCGTATTTTTTCTCAATCGCTGCCACAATTTCAATGGCATCCAGCGAATCTATACCGATGGATGAATCGGGACCCACCAGGATCTCATCATCCTTTATTTTATCAGGGGTAATGTCGATAGTTTCAAGATCGCACACCGAAATAATTAATTCCTTTAACGCCTGCCTTAGATTCGAATCCATTCCATTATTCATAATATAATCCCTTAAATCTATTTGATTATTAATCGATCCTTTAAAAAAAGTGCACTGATGAACTTATCATGTTTCACTGTCCAAATAGCGGTTACCCATTATTTCCGTGTAACTTTAAATTTAACAAAAGCAATGGTCATAGTAAACAGGGAAAACAGGATTAATTTTAACGAATCCGCCAGAACCTGAGCGGGTCCGGCATCGCGCAGAAAGGCATCGTGGAATGCACTCAATCCCCAGGCCAGCGGCGACAACGCGCTGAAATGCTGCATAATATCGGGCATCATGAATACCGGTACCCAAATGCCGCCCAGCGCCGCGGCGATGATCACCGAAATGGCGCCGAAGGATGAAGCCTGGTGATGCGTGCGGGCAAGGGCGCCAAGGATCATCCCATAGCCTGTGGCTGCCAGCGCCGAACTGAAGACGATCAGTATCAGCGCCGAAGGATGCGTACCCATTTGCAGCACCGGCAAACCGAACAGCGGCAGGATAAGCAATCCCACGCCAATCATTAGTAAAAACTGGATAAAACAAACGGCCATATAAATTACGATTTTCCCGCCTATAACAACCGGATAGGAAACGGGCATGGCCAGCAGACGACTCAGATTGCCTTCATCCCGTTCCTTGATAATACTGCCGGACAATGGTATCACGATGAAAAACATGGCAAACATGGTCCAGGCCGGCACATTATGCTGTACGGCGTTCGGGATAAACCGGCTGTCTTCCGGCGCCGCTATGATCTCTTCGATTTGCAGCAGTTGTTCCCTGCCTTCAAGAAGTGCCGCTGTTCTCAGATTCATTGTATTCAACAATCCTGATAAATTGGGGAAATACCCGGCAATCGTTCCGGTGACGGTTCGGATCAGAATTTGTCCTTCGAGACGCGCCGTGTATTCCCGGAGTATGCTGATCAGCGAATTTTTAACCGATAATTTAACGGCAGGATCGGTATATATCCGCACAAGGGCATTCGTACTCATTGTATCCGACATTATAGTGTCGGTCGCAGATTGAATCACCACGCGCTGAATATTACCCCTGATTTTGTCCGTCGTTCCTTCGGGAATAAGAATGCCGACATGATACTCACCGGAGGCTACAAGATATTTGAGCAAATCCCTGGTAACAGGATTGTTTTCGTGCTGTTTTACAATGGTCAGCAGATTTGACTTTTGCAATCCCTCTTCCAGTGCATCACCGATTTCGCCGCGGTCTTCATTGACCAGAAGAATGGCAATGCGCGACTCGACCAGCACCCTGAAGCTGATATCCTGAATCAAAACCATAATCAGGATCAGCGCCATGGGCATCAGAAACAGAATCGCCAGACCCGCTTTATCGCGGATCAAGAGCAGAAGTTCTTTATGAATTGTGGCGGAAATTTTGCGCATTGTCTTTCATTTTTGACAAATTAAACCAAAACAAATTAGCCGATCACCGGATTTTTGTCAAATTAAATTGAGTGTTATGCTGAAACGATAATCTGGTTGCTGGTCGGAGCGCAGCGCAGATTCCGACTTGTCGGAATTGCTGGTCGGAGCGCAGCGCAGATTCCAATTCATCGGAATTATTGGTAAAGCATAAGGTGCTGATTGCCGGTTACATGATTCCGGCAACCTTTTACCATTCTTTTTTTGCTCTTATTTTAATTTTTTCCGGGTAAATTTATTTTACGATTCAATTGATTTAAACAAATGCCTTTAATAGATTATTTTCACAAATATAAAGTCCCGCTTTCAAAACCTATAATTTCGGAGGCCCGGCATGAAGGAACAGGAGGCCCGTTTTCAAAACGATCATCAATTGGTATGGTATGTAGAAAAAGCGGACGGCAGATTTGCGCCCATGCAAACGGGATCATACATGGTAGATCAGTACATTGATGACTATCTGGCCAAACGCCAAAAACTGGAGCAGGAGTACGGTGAAAAACTGCTTAACGGCGAAATCAGCCCGATTGAATATTATCGCGTATTGGTTAATCTCAGTGAAATGGAACTGGCGCGACGCATCGGCATCAGTAAAAGAAAAGTGGTAAAACACAAAAATCCGGAGCGCTTTCAAAACATTACCGTGAAATTGCTGCAAAAATACGCTGCCGTGTTCCGGGTGCCTTTAGCCAATCTATTTCAGCTATTCGTTAAAAATGAAACAGGCCGGCAAATCTTCCAGCAAAAATCGGACAATCCCTATGTTGTTCTCAGCATAATAAAGGAAGCGTAACGTGAATAATGAAACTCCATTTAAACACCAGTTGGCGGCGCACTGCGAATCGGGCGTAATCGCTTCAATCCTGAACCATGCCGGAGTCGATATTTCCGAGGCCATGGTTTTTGGCATATCCGGGGCGATATTTTTCGCCTATCTTAACACACCGATGATGCCTTTCCCCACCTTTGCCGTACGCAATCAACCGGGAAAAATCAGGACAGGCCTGGCAAAAAATTTAAGTATAAAATTTAATATCAATCAGTACAAAAACACCGAAAAGGCCAGATCAGAACTGGACACGCTGGCTAAAAAAAATATCCCGACCGCCGTTCAGGTCGATTTTTTTTACATGGATTACGTGCCGCTCTACGCCCGCGCCCATTTCAACGGTCATTATATCATTGTCGTCGATCAGCAGGACGACCAGTATATTATCAGCGATCCTTACGCCCCGCAGTTGGTTAAGCTGAGTAAAGACACGCTGACCGAGGCGCGTTTTGCCCGTGGTCCCTTTAAACCGAAAGGACTGGTATTCACCGCTTATGGTAATAATCAGGATTTTGATTATGAAAATGCTATCCGCAAAGGGATCAAAAAAGCGGCATTCAATATGCTCAATATCCCCATCCCTTTTTTAGGCGTAAAAGGCATCCGCTGGTTTGCCAAAAAATTGCCGGGCTGGCCGAAATATGCCCGCGATATCGATCACCTTTCTCATGAAGTAATGACGATAAATTTAATTCTTGAAGAGCGCGGCACCGGCGGTGGGGGGTTCCGGTTCATGTACGCCGCCTTTCTGCAGGAAGCGGCCAAGCTGCTTAACCGTCCTGCTTTGAATGAAATCGCCGAGCAGATGATGGACAACGGCGACGCCTGGCGGGAAATATCCGTATTCGCCGGCCGCATCGGACGATACCGCGAACTGGGTGAGGAAAAGCTGCGCGAGCTGGGCGGGCTAATCAATAAACGCGCCGATGCAGAAAAACAACTTTTCAGCGATCTGGCGAGAATTATCAGGAACTGATTTTGCGAACCGCCAGCAAACGATATACGCTCTATCTGATCAACCCCAAACGCCGCTACCGCTATCACTGGGATCTGAAGGAAATTTGCCGGCTGATGCGTAAAAAAACCGCTGTGCTGCCCCTCGCCCTGCCAACCGTCGCCGCCCTGACCCCGGATCATTACGAAATTAAAATCATCGACGAGGAAATGGACAGCCTGTCCATTGACCGGAAACCGGATATCGTCGGGATTACGGCGATGATTCCAAACATTAACCGCGCCTATGAAATTGCCAACGCTTACCGCGCCCTTGGCGTGCCGGTGGCGATGGGCGGAGCACAGGTGAGTTTTAATATCGAAGAAAGCCTCCGTCATGCCGATACAATAGTGGTCGGTGAAGCGGAGGCAGTCTGGGAACAGTGCCTGGCCGATTTTGAGAGCGGTCAGTTGAAACCGGTTTACAGAGCGGATACATTCCCGGAATTTAAACGCAGTCCGCGTCCGCGCTGGGATTTGGTAGGCACTGATAAAATTATGGCCCTGGGCGTGCAGGTTTCGCGCGGCTGTCCCTATCACTGTGAATTTTGTCTTGTCCCGAATATGTTCGGTTGCCGGCAGCGTTACCGCGATATCGATGATGTTATCGCCGAAATTCAAAGTTTGCCCAAAAAACAGATCAGTTTTGTTGATGATAATCTCAGCGCCGATAAAAGCTACGCCCGCGAACTGATGCGGCGTCTCAAACCGCTGGGCGTTTCCTGGATATGCCAGGCCAGTCTGGATCTGGCCGATGATGAATATCTGCTCAAAGAAATGGCGGAAGCCGGCTGCACATCTATTCTTTTTGGGATTGAATCATTGAATCCGGACAGCCTGATGGAAACACGTAAAAAGCATAACCGCATCGCCAAATATGCGTCGGCCATCCGGCGCGTCCACGAGGCCGGCATCATTGCCATCGCCTCCTTTATTGTCGGTTTCGATGCCGATACGCTGGACGCTTTCGATGAAATCTATACGTTTACGGCCGACAATCACATCCTCTACATTATGCTCAACGTGCTCACCGCCTATCCCGGCACCAGGCTTTATGAGCGCATGCAGTCGGAAGGAAGGTTAACCGATATCGACACAGCGATGTTCGGCGGGGTTTATCCCAGCTTTCACTTTAAACAAATGTGGCAAAGCGATGTGTATCAACGCTATTATACCACCTTAGACAAAATGTATGATTACAGCCATTTGCGCGGCAAAGCCCTGCACGTTCTTGGAAACGGTCGCTTTCAGCGGTTCAATGCCGGTGAAATTCGCCCATACGACAAATTCTTATCGCTGCTTTATCTGTTCAGAATGTACATTTTAAGCGCAGATAAAGATAAACGGCGTTTCTTTTTCGACCTGATGGGCCTGGCTTTCAAAAAAAAGGCCTGCATCGGAATTATTATTGAATTTCTGGTTTTCATCGCTTCCTTCCACGGCTATTTAAACTATACGCGTCCGCAGCGCGACAAACTGCTGAAAAAGATCAGACAAACGGAAGCGGCGCCGCAGGAAGTCGTATGAGTAAGACGGTTGTCGTTGTCGGCGGCGGACTGGGCGGCCTGGCTGCCGCGCTGGCGCTGGTCCGTAAAGGTTACCCGGTTACCCTCTTCGAAGCACAGCCCCGTCCTGGCGGATATGCCATCGCTTTTAAAAGAGATGATTATATTTTTGATCTGGCGCTGCACGCCCTGCCCGGCGCCTTTCAGCGGGTGATTGCGGAATTGGGGTTGAAAGATGCAATCCGGCTGATCCGGCTGAAAACCGCTTTTAAGGTTCATCTGGCGGATTTTTCATTTCAGATGGCCAACGATCCGGATGCGCTTTTCACTGAACTGTGCAAAACTTTTCCCGCTGAAATAAATAATCTGACTGATTTCAGGGATGATTTACTGAAGCATATCCCGCGCTATTTTCCCGTGCTCGACGGTAAAGCGGGGGCCGGCGAAATTATCCGTCATTTTATTCCCCGGATACCACACTTTCTCAAACACACCAAAATATCAACCCGTGAATATCTGAACAGGTTTTTCAGCGACCCGAAGCTGATCGCCATTTTATATCAGCCGGCTGTTTTTTTCGGGATTCCCATGGGCAAATTTCCGGCGATTAATTTTATGATGATGTTTTATCTGCTGATGTTTGGCGGGATGCATACGATTGCCGGCGGCGGACAGGCCCTGACAGACGCTTTGATCGATAAACTCCGGCAAAGCGGCGCACGGATATTTTGCAATGCAGCCGTCGATAAAATTATTGTTGAAAAGAAAAAGGCAACGGCCGTGCGTTTGAGCGACGGTCAACTGTATGAAGCCGCCGCGGTGATCAGCAATGTCAACACGCCGCTCCTGGCGGAACGGCTTATCGGAGCGGAGGCAATTCCCAAAAATTATCTAAGGAACCTGCGCCGCCTTAGGCCGGCGCTTTCGGTTCTGCACCTGCATCTGGGTCTGGATTGCGATGCGCGCGAGATCGGGATCGATAATCACATCACCCTCTTTTTCCCCGATACGGATATCGATACACATCTTAGCGGGCAGCGCCGTTCGCCGGAACTTGCCGCTTTCTCGGTGCTGGCGCCGGGCCTTAACGATCCCGATAAAAATAGAAACAACGAACGCATTATCAGTGTGCTGGGCGGCGTTTCGCCTGAATACTGGCTCGGTTTGCCGGAATCCGCCTACCGCAAGGCGAAAGATAAAAGCATCACTCAGATTATTAACCGTCTTGCCGCATACTACCCCAAATTGCCCGGGCATATCATTACCCGTGATTTGGCCACGCCGCACACTTTTAAACGCTACACCGCTAATCCGGATGGCGCTATCTTAGGATTTGACTGTTCGCTTGGCAATCAGCGTACGATTATGAAAATTTCCCGGTTACCATTCAAAAACATTTTTTTGGCCAACGCCTGGACCGGAAAACTGGGCGGCTTTATGCCCGCCATCAACGCCGGCCTGAAAGCGGCCGCACAGGTGGAAAAACGCTTATGAAAACAAACTGGAAACACAAGCTGGCCGAATACGCCGCGCCGGTGTTCCACGGCATGACCCTGAAAACCTGGCGCAAACTACGCGCCAGCGAAAACATGGAAATTGACCGACCCTACCGGCGCCGGTATTTGCCGACGCTGCAAAAATGCCTGATGAACAGTTTGCTGGCGGAGCTTGAAAAGAAAAAATTTGAAAAGAAAATCCGGAACACGGAAGTTCAGCCGCCGCTGTTTATTCTGGGACACTGGCGCAGCGGCACCACCTGGCTGCACAACATGCTTTCACTGGATGAGAATTATGCCTGTCCCAACGTTTATCAGACCATGAATCCACTGACATTTCTGACCACCGAAGAAACGATGATCACCCGGATCTTCGGGAGTCTGGTACCGGAAAACCGATTTTTTGACCAAATCGCCTTTAATCTGGGCGTGCCCAACGAAGAAGAGTTTGCCGCCTGGCACAGCAACGGCCTAACCTCCTGCATGAGCTGGTCGTTCCCCCGCGCCGCCGAAAAATTCGACCGTTTCTTATCATTTAAAAACGCCGATACCGCGGAGATTACCCGCTGGCAAGCGGCGCTGATTTACTTCCTGAAAAAAGTTACTTTTAAATACAAACGACCGCTGCTGCTTAAATCGCCGCAAAACACCTGCCGTATTAAATTACTGCTGGACATGTTTCCGCGGGCCAGGTTCATTCATATCTATCGTAATCCCTATCGTATTTTCCAGTCCACCTGTAAACTGAATGCCTTTGCCCTGAATATGTTTACCTTTCAGCGCTACGATCTGTCCTTTTTCAGAGAACGGGTAATCCGCCAGTACCGTGAAATGTACGATATTTTTTTTGCCGAAAAGGCATTAATTCCTGCCGGCCATTTTCATGAACTGTCCTTCGAGGATCTGGAAAAAAATCCCTGCAGAGAAATTGAAAAAATTTATGCAGGGCTTAGCCTTTACGGATTTGCGGCGTTTAAGCCACAGCTTGAAAATTATCTGAAATCGCTATCGCCCTATAAGAAAAACACTTACCTTCAACTGGAAAATGATATAAAACGGCGACTGCGAAAATCATGGGCGCAGAATTTTAATCTTTGGGGATATGGTGAATAAAACCCGAACAACCGGACGCTTTCCCGTTGTCCGTAAAAACAGCCGCAGACAGCTAAATAAATCAAAATGCGGAAACCGCCCGGCCCAGGTCTTTCTTTCAATAAAATAATTTTTTCCAAAAACCATACCGGCATCATGGAGTACCGTTTCAGTTGCTGACGATTATGCCGGATGAAAAAATCGCGGGCCTCAGTTCCAATACGCCGCTTCCGTAGAACTTCAGGGGGATACGATTGAAATTAATCCACTTTTACCTCTTTTACGGGTGCATTGATTTTCCGCAAAACAAAATCGGCCAGCGTATTAATCGACTGAAAAATTTCTTTGGAAAGATTCATACTGCCGATGCGAATATCGTAAGCCTTCTCGATAGCCACAACCAATTCGGTTACATCGAGCGAATCCAGTTCCAGCGGCGACTGCGGACCGACCATCGGATCACCGGGATTGATATCCTGCGGTTTAATACCCAGGCTGTCCAGATTGCAGGTACGGATAATAAGTTCCTTAAGCTCTTCTACAAGTTCTTCTTTTGTTTTTCCGTTCATTGCTTCCTTTTCCATTACAAAAATAATCAGACTTTTCTGAATTTAAGAAAAAACAGTGCAGCGAGTAAAGCGAGCAGGAAAAAAACGAGTAATTTTGAGACATGGGGCAACACCATGACCAGACCGCCGTCTCGCAGAAAAATATCCAGAAAGGCATTAAGTCCCCAGGCCAGCGGTGAAAAGGCGCTTACCTTTTGCATAAATTCGGGCATCAGATAAACCGGCATCATAATGCCGCCGAGAGCTGCGGCGATGATAACGGCTATGGCGCTAAAGGTAGAAGCCTGCTCATGGCTGCGGGCCACGGCGCCAACCAGCATGCCGAATCCACAGGCCGCCAAAGCCGTGCTCAAAGCAACAGCGATAAAGGCCAGAGGATGCGTTCCCAGCGACAGGATCGGCGTGCCCAGCGCCGGCAGAATAACCAGGCCGATCATAAGTAATAAAATCAACTGAATAAGACACACGGCCGTGTAAACCAATATTTTGCCAGCAATTAAAACAGCCCCGGAAACGGGCATGGTTGCCAGACGGGCCAGGTTGCCTTCTCGGCGCTCACGGATTAAGCTGCCGCCCAGCGGGATAACGATAAAAAACATCGCGAACATTGTCCAGGCCGGTACATTATGTTGCACCACATTGGGCATCATTTGCCGGTTTTGTTTGTAAGTATAATTTTCTTTGATATGCACCAAATCAAGATCGGATTCCGAGAGTTGCACATCAGTGGGTATGAGTCCCTCAATCCCGGACATTGTTTCAATTTTTTTGGTGATTTGAGCGCTGAAAATTTTAAATATGATTTGTGATTTAATTTGTTCGGTGTATTTGCCCAGAGCATTGGTCACCGCGCTTTTAAACAATTTTTGCACGGTTGGATCGAACCACAGCAGGATTTCGCTATCGCCCGGCCCTGCATTTGCATTCTGGCTACCCGCCGTATAATCGCCGGAATATTTATCCTGAAACAATTTCAGAGCGCGTACTTTAAGGCGCTCCGTGGCCCCTTCATTAACAATAATACCAACCTTGTACTTTCTACCGGTAATAGCTGCTTTGGCGCTGGCTGACGAAAGCGGCTGTCCATGCAATGAATCAACAACTGCAAAATAATTGGAATGACGCAGTCCTGTTTCGATGGCCCGGCCCAGTTCGCTTTTATCTTCGTTGACAAATATCAGTGGTATTCTGCTGCTTTGAAACTGCCGGATCGGCGCGTCCTGCACCAGGGTTACGATAAATACCAGCGCCATGGGCATTAAAAACAGAATGGCCAGGGCAGCTCGATCACGTAACAGAATGAGCACTTCTTTCTTGATGGTTGCCAGTAGTTTCATGTTTAAAACTGTTTATTACTGTCAGAGTGCCAAACACGATTCAAGTATTATATCTTAAACTCATTTCGTAAACCAGCTTTAACGATTATCGCATTTGTATTTTTTAATCACGCAGCTCCCGGCCGGTTAAATGCAGAAAGATGTCCTCCAGATCGGCGGCGTTTTCATCCTGCGCGATAAGTTGCCGCGGACTGCCGCGGGCGATGATCTCACCGTAATCGATAATTGCCACATCCGAGCAGAGCTGCTGCGCTTCTTCCAAATAATGCGACGTATAAACGATGGTCGTGTTTTCCTGATTCAGCTTGAAAAGATATTCGATAATCACATTACGCGATTGCACATCGATGCCCACAGTGGGCTCGTCGAGAAAGAGAATTTTCGGCTTGTGTAAGATACCGGCAATCAGATTGGTGCGCCGTTTCATTCCCCCGGAATAAGCGTCGATACGGCGGTCAGCGCTCCTGGTCATTCCCAGCAGATCGAGACAATAGTCGATGCGTTCCTTCAAATCCCTGCCGTGCAGGCCGTAAATCTGCCCGTAATACATCAGATTTTCGCGGGCGCTGAGTGTGGGATAGAGGGCCACATCCTGAGGCACCACGCCGATAATTTTTTTGATCTGCGCTAAATTGCTTTTCAGATTCAGTCCGTCGATAATAACTTCGCCGCCATTTGCTTTAAGCAGACCGCAGAGAATGGAAATGGTGGTGGTTTTGCCGGCGCCGTTGGGTCCGAGCAGGCCAAATATTGCGCCGTTATGAATTTCGAATGAAATACCCTTCAGCGCTGCCTCGGCAGAACCACGGTAAACTTTTTTTAGTCCATCGACGCTGAGGATGACGTTATTTTTTTCCATTGGGCTTCAACGACACTTTGAATAATTTTTTGTAGATTGTTTTTTCGCGTTCCGCGCATTCCATAAGGATATTAGCCATGGCATCATACGTTTCCGCGGGCGATTGCCGTCCTTTGCATATTCGCGCCGCACCGGTGGCAAATTCCCGCCAGCGGTCACCGACAGCGGTCATTTCCTCCGACATTTTAAACAACTCTTTTTTATTCAGAATCTCAGAGGCTTCCTGCAGAAAAGACGAAAATATAAAACGGAAGCCTGCGCCGCCGGTACCGATTTCCTCCTGCATCCGGATCACCTGACCAAGATAGAGTGCGGCTTTATAATCCCCCAACTGTTCCGGCCAGCGGCGCATTTTTTTCGCCAGATAACGAATACCGTGTACGCCAAGGATCGGAACCGGTACAAATATCATATTGCGGCTCACTTCTTTTATACCGCGAATTACCGGTTTTTCCAGCTGCGGTTTATCCGGAATATCAACGATATAGTACAATTTACCTTTCGGCGCCAGCGGTCCTTTGGAAAAACGCGCCCGTACCAGATCTTCGTAGCTGATGGTAACCGGGTGTTCAAAATTAGGGTCGCTGATTAAATATTGCCCGTTTTCTTTTCCATAAACAACAATATTGTGCATATTGAAATGAAAACGGTAGGCGGATGGAAAATAGGGCAGCCAGAAGGCCCCCGTCTGTACTCCGGTCGGAATCCCCTTTTCCAGGAGGCGATCCAGATCATCCATCGCTTTCTGCTGATCTCTATAAGTACGTTTTTCAACTTTGATATCTAACAGCCGTGTGGTCTGATTAAATACTTTTCCGGGAACGTGACGAAAAGAGATGAGCGGTATATAATTCAGTTTTATAAATGGGAAATAACCAAAAAATAATCCGGCGCCAATACCGAAAACCAGGGGCTCGCTGATATTCAATCCTTTAAAATGAAGCAGATTGGAAGTGGCGCCGTTCTCACAATGGGCGCTTTGTCTGTGTTCAAAATTTATTTTAATCAATGCCTTTACTCGCTTTCCTGTTCTGCAATTGTCTGTAGCTGCTGCACCGAAATTTTAAAAATATCGGCATATTTCCGTAAGACGGCGCCATCTAATTTTTCGAAGTGTTTTGCCTTCAGGTGTTTTTTTACCTGACGTCTGGAATACCCGGCATACTGGGCCAGTAATTTATAATCCATTAAATTTCTGGACATATGATAGGCCAGCGGACTCAGCTCGCCGGCATTTATTTTCTCGACCACTCCGGCCACCTGTTTTCTGACTACTTCCCAGGCCTGATCTAAAACCACATTTTTAGGCTCCCAGCCCAGACTGTGCGCCTGCACGTAACGGCCGTTTTCATCAACGGCGTAACAGAGCTCCCGTTGTCCTTCATTGATACCGTTATCCTGAGGCACTTCGGTCTTTTTCATTACGGTGACTCCGATCCATAAAATAAAATATGACTTTAGCCCGCTATACTGCCTTGTCACATTAAAAATATTAAACTTTAAAATCGGTTATAACCAGCGCTATGTCCGGTTAAACTTGGCAACGACCAGCTTTCTGATCATAACCCTAAAAATTGATTTGCGTAAAATTATTAAATTACCGGGATTGTGGCAATTATTGTTTTATCAAAACACGTTAATTCCCGGGTTTAATTCGCGGAATTAACAATACAAAATAAAAAGCGGCAACTTTAAATGAATCTTACAA
>CAYXRA010000089.1:1651-17423 GCA_964467525.1 uncultured Calditrichaceae bacterium | reverse complement strand
GCATCGTCTTCCGTTCCCAACCGTTTCATGCCCCTGTCGCCGGTCAATATTTTCATCTGCTGAATCGCAATCTCGTTCAGCTTTAGCAGGCGGTCTTTTTGCTCAAGCCCTTCATTGATAAACAGCGCGTTCAAATTTTCCAGATTCGCCAGGCATACGAGTTGCGCGGCATTGGCGCCATCACGGATATTTCCTTTTTCATCGGGATTTTTCTCGTGCCACTGCGCCGCGGTTTTACCAAACAACGCCATATTCAGCACATCGGCTTCCGAAGCGTAAACCTTGTTGATTTGCTGCTTGCTTAAATGCGGTGGAATGAGATGTTCTTTGATGGCGTCGGTATGAATGCGATAATTGATTTTGGCCAGATTGCGGCGGATATCCCAGCCAAGCTGTTTGAGTTCCTCATCCTTTAAACGTTGAAATTCTTTAATCAGGTATAATTTGAATTGGGGAGAAATCCAGGCGGCAAACTCAAAAGCAATATCCTTATGGGCATACGTACCACCGTATCGTCCGGCTCTGGCAATTAAACCAATTGAATGTGTTTTTTCCGTCCATTGCTTAACGGAAAGAACAAAGCGGTTTAATCCGGCCTGATTTTTAATTCCCTCGAATTCGGTGGAATTAAAACCTGGGTTGTTGATTTCTTCCCATATTCCCAAAAACTCGATTGTATTTTTGTTTCTAAGCCATTTTTCAATAAGCGCCAGGCCATTTTCAATATTGCGAACCATGTCGGTTAAACTTATATAATCTTCTTCCTTTTGTTTATACCAGGTAATCTCTGTGCCCAACACATTTAATTTAGCCATTATTTACCTCAATCTTTTTGAGATTTTCCAGAATCAGCACATTAAGCCGTTCTTCTTCCAGCATCTGTTCTTTCAATTCGGCCTGCAGTTTGGTAAATTGGTCGTTAAAGTCAAAGTCGTCTTCCTCTACAGGCAGTCCCACATAACGGCCGGGCGTCAGCACATAATCCAGTTCTCGAACGCGTTCAACAGAAGCGGAATTGCAAAAGCCTTTCACATCTTCATAATTGCCGTCAGGATTGCGCCAGTTGTGGTAGGTGCCGGCAATCTTTTGGATATCCTCTTCGGAAAGCTCTCGGGTGCGGCGATTGATTAAATGCCCCATATTGCGGGCGTCAATAAACAGAATTTCATCTTTGCGGTTGCGGAATTTGCCGTTTTCCCGGTTGCGGCTGACAAACCAGAGACTGGCCGGTATCTGGGTGTTCAAAAACAGTTTTGCCGGCAGGTTGACAATGCAATCAATCAAACGGGCTTCCACCAGTGTCTTGCGGATATCCCCTTCGCCGGATGTTTTGGATGTCAGCGAACCTTTGGCCAGCACAAATCCGGCCTGCCCGCTTGGGGCCAGGTGGTAAATGAAGTGCTGAATCCAGGCGTAATTGGCATTGCCTGCCGGGGGCACGCCGTATTGCCAGCGACCGTCTTTGCGCAGCAGTTCGCCGGACCAGTCGCTGTCGTTAAACGGCGGATTGGCAATGACAAAATCGGCTTTTAAATCCTTGTGGCTATTGTTTAAAAAAGAACCTTCGTTGTTCCACCTCACCTGCGAGCTGTCAATCCCGCGAATCGCCAGATTCATTTTGCACAGCCGCCAGGTAGTCTGGTTGCTTTCCTGCCCGTAAATGGAAATATCGTTGAAATTACCCTGGTGATTTTGCACAAATTTTTCCGAGTGCACAAACATGCCGCCGGAACCGCAGCAGGGATCGAATACCCGTCCTTTGTAAGGTTCCAGCATTTCCACCAGCAATTCCACAACCGAGCGCGGGGTGTAGAACTGTCCGCCCTTTTTGCCTTCGGCCAGGGCAAATTCACCGAGAAAATATTCGAAGGTTTTGCCAAGAAAATCGCCTTTACCATTGCCCTGGCTCATGGAAACATTGCTGATCAGGTCGATCAGTCCGCCCAGATTGGTCGGATCAAGATTGCCGCGGGCATAGACTTTGGGCAGCACGTCTTTAAGGGAAGGGTTATCGCGTTCGATAAAATCCATCGCCGCATCAATGTCTTTGCCGATTTCCGGCAGTTTGGCCCGGTTTTGCAGGTATGACCAGCGCGCGGACGGAGGCACAAAGAAAATATTTTCCGCTTTGTATTCGTCGCGGTCTTCCGGGTCAGCGCCGGCATATTCGCCCTCGCCTTTTTTCAGTATCTCGTAATGCGCTTCAAAAGCATCGGAGATATATTTAAGGAATATCAGTCCTAAAACGATGTGTTTGTATTCAGCAGCGTCTATGTTTTTACGCAGTTTATCGGCAGCTTTCCAGAGTTGCTTTTCAATGGGTTCTTCTTTGTTCTTTTGCCTCATCCGGTTATATTCCTTAAACCTTTACACAAGCATTAAAACAACATGTGCACTTTATCGTAAATAATTTATTTTCTTTCTGCAAATGTCAGCCTGTAAAACGGTACTTAAAAACGATGGTATTAAATATGCTAAAATAAAATTGAAAATCAAGGAAAACGGACGCATTTTTTTGTTATTTTTATTCCGTTTGCTGTCTTTCATACGTTTTCTATCACTTCTTATAAGCAACATAAATGTCTGCTTCGATCATTTTTCCATGCTCATAATAATGGTGAACAAAATAGAGATTTCCATTATCATCGAGCGTGGGCTCGCCGGCAAATTGCGAAACAATTAACTCCGGGCCGGTCCAGTTACCGTTTTCCTTCACCGATTTATAGATTGCCGGCGTTCCGTTTAAACTTCTGGTAAACCACAGCTGATTACCATCCGATGACAAGAATACAAAACCATCCATCCCACTTGTGTTAAGCGCTTCAATATTAACAGGATCAGACCATTCATTGCCGCTTCTTGTCGTCACCCAAATATCATAATCACCCTTTCCGCCGTCCCGGTCAGAATGGAAGTACAAATCATTGCCATGAATATGAACTTCACCAATTTGAATTTCTTTCATTAACCGGTCACCGCAATATTTCCAGTTTTGCCATGTATCATTCTCGAATTGGGCTGTAAACATATTTACACCTGTATATCCTTCTCTTGCTGAGGCGAACCACATTTCATCACCCTGAATACATACAGCGCCATCAAGGGCAAGTTTTCCGGGTTCCTGCAGCCAGATCCTTTCAGCCTCACCCCATGCGTCGCCTGTTTTTTCAGATACCCAAACACCGGTAACGTCGTCGAGCAGTTGCTTTTCGACGGGAACCCGAACATCCGGTGTGAAAAAGAAATATATGGTTTTACCGTCCGGCAGAATGAAAGGAGAATCTTCAGCACCGGCGGTATTGATGGCGCCTGGAATGGGAACCGGATTCTCGTAATTCGTGGAATGGAGGATCGGCGGGTGCGGATCCGTTTCGGGGTCTCGTTTTTCGATGTCATCCGGTATTTTGTCTTTCCGGCTTACATCCGGGTATGTGGATACCGGATTGCTCTTTTCGTTACACTGAAATTGAAAAAACAATCCAACGATGAAGATCATTTTTATGAAATTACGCAAATTCATTTTAGACCTCTTTACTTAATGCATACAGGGGCAGCCAGCGACATCTATCTTTATCATTAGAGCGACCAGAGCCTGATTATAAAGCCTCCGCCCCGCTTGTCCCCGTACGGAACTGGTTAGGAAAACGATTTGGGCAGTTTATTGTATCCTTTATCACTAAATGGGGTCAGCTTTTCGATCCACAATTCATCGAGAATATGAAGATCTTCAGCAGGATCATAACCCGGTTCATTTTTGGGCTTAAGCGTTTCAAGCGCCACAAATTCAAATGCTTCCGGACCATATCGATTCCAGTCATCTTGTAACGTTGAATTACGGCAACGCCCCATCTTCAATTCAGCCCGAAAACGGTTGAGCATTGCCGGTAAATTAATACTTGATCCAATTAATACCTTACCATTCGTATTATTCTTAATTTGACAGACACTCATAATACGAGGGGTTTCTTTATATTCTCTTTTTTTTGCCCGTTTATCCATAAGTCATAATTCCTCAAATCTGAATACATTGTATTCCCTGTATCATTATAAGCATTCTATCTGTTACAATCGCCAGTTTACAAAACAGACTTTAAATACGATGTCATTAAATATGCTAAATTACAATGGGAAATCAAAAAAATGTTTCTATGTTTTTTACCACAAACATCCAGCCATACGGCCCGGCGCCGAATCTGAGCAATTCGGCTGATTTTTATTAATTATTCGAATCTCTGATCGCGGGTTTTCGAAGTTGTTAAAGTATTATTACACGCCATGCAATGTATCCGCCAAACGTTCCATGGCTGTATCAAGCGACTGACTGATCGTTTGCTTCAATGAACGCGTATTAAGTTTTACCAATTTCTGATTGATCTCCAGTTCGATGCCGATGTACTGATCTTCGGTTGTAAGCAATCGCCGGCGGGCGGCGACGCCGTCCGGTTTTCCCTGATAAGGATAATTAAAACGCACGCGCAGATTCCGGTCCTGCTTTTTTAATGCTTCTTTCCATAGCCTGCAGAAGATTTTTTCATAGCGGCGGGCGGGATGATAGAGCAGGCCGACGCCGGTTTGTCTTTCCACACCGTTCAGTGCCGGCGTAAAACTGTGTACGGCGATGTGGATCAATATGACATCTTCTCCGGTCAGATTGTCAAATGCCTGCGTAATTTTTTGTTGATAGGGAAAATAGTATTGATCAAGAATTTGCTGTTTTTCTTTTTTGTCCAGTTTTTTTGTTACTTCGGAAAACAGCGTTCTTCGCCATAACGAACGGTTGACATCCACCAGCAGACGACTGACCGTTGTGCTGATCAGCGGCGCCTTTAGATTTTCGGCGAGATATTTGGCCATGACCAGGGCGCCGGGATCATAGCCGCGATGACTATCGAGCAGTCGATCCTTTCCCTTAAACAATGAACGATAAGCAGCGGGTATGGTGTTACCGCCGTGCTCGCAGGAGAAGATCAGCTTGAGTTGTTTCATCTTTGGCGCCTGTGATTGAGATCGGGTTGAATGGATTCTCCCGAAGGGACCGCTTTGCGGCAGGTCAGGCCGGGAATGATATTCAGCGGCATTTCAACCTGACTGTATTTTGATTTTTTCGATGATGTCCAGAAATTCCGCCTTAATGGCCCCGGTTTCCGCTTTTAGAAAAGACCGGCGCCGGATGATATCGGGAACCAAAAAATACAGGGCAACCGGATAATGATCCTGATCAGGATAGAGCCGGCTGAGCAGCAGGGCGTAGGATTTTATCTGCCATTCGTACTTGACGCTTTCACTTTCCACCTGATCTTCCGCAATCCGATTGGTTTTGTAATCGATCACTTCCCAGAGACCCTGCTCGTTTTTGTAGATACGGTCCAGGGTGCCGGTCAGATAATCGCTACCCAGGCGCATGGTTACGGTAATTTCATTTCCGGCTTCGGCGGCCTGCATAACTTTTTTGCCCTGCGGCGATTGTCCGATCTGTTCGTGTAAATTCAATAGCTCCTTTTTAAACTGATCGTACAATCCGGTATCGTAAACTTCGAATTCCGTTAAAATCCGTTCGATCAGCGTTTCCGGATCGGATACTGCGTCTTCCAGACGTTCCAGAAAACGGTGAAAGATTTTACCTTTAAGCAGACTGTGATCGGTCTGATATACATCATTCGCAAAGCTCTCGTAATCGTGTTCGAAAAATCCAAGCTGATACCGCTGATAATATGCGCGGGGATTCTTTACGAAGGTCATGACCTGCGTGGCCGAAAATACCCGCCCCCCGATCGTATCCGCGATATCCTGCAGGTAATCGGGAACGGTCACACCGGAAACATCTGCCCGGCTCACCGTTTGACTGAGCTGCGTCAAACCTTCCTCGAATTTTTTATGCGAAGGTGCGGTTTTCTGTTCGTCTTCGAAAGTCCGGTGAATATGCAGGGTAAACCCGTCGTGTTCAATCTGTTCCTCTGCCGGCAGATCGATGCCGTCACTGAGAAAACTATCGTTAAGCCAGCTGAATGCCGAGTCTTTTTCGATCTTGTCATTGTTGAGCGCGGCCGATAGATACAACTGATTGCTGCAGCGTGAGGCGGCCACGTAAAATATGCGCCGCGCTTCGGCCAGATCCTTTTGGCGTTGCTTGTCTTTGATCAGATTGAGCAATACATGATCCGCGCCGCTCTGATTCTCAGCGGGCAGGTTGACCGGATGGGCCAGTCCCAGATCCGAATCAAAATATACATTTCCCTGTTGCGTTGTCCGTTTTGTGTTTAGATAAGGCAGAAAAACCACCGGAAACTGCAATCCCTTGGATGCGTGGATGGTCATAATCTTAACCGTGGTAGTATCTTCCAGAACAATCTGCGCCTCGCCTTCCCTTGCTTCCCTTTCAAAGAATTCATCGATATAGAGCAGGAAGTCGGATAAGCCGCCGCTGCCGCTGCTTTCGAAGCGGGCGGCCTGCCCGGTAAATTTTTCCAGGTTGGCCACTAACTGCTCGCCGTCCAGCTCGGCGGCATAGACGGCGTACAGTTTCAGATCATCGATAATGCGGTTCAGCAGGTCGGTCGTATGCAGGCGGTCCCTGCACTGCAGCCAGCGATCCAGCAACGCCCCGGCATGTCTGAGCAGTTCTTTTTCACCGCTGCGATAATTATTTTGAAGCGGCCCGCGTATTTTTTGCAGATAACTACCGCCCGCTTCGCCGGCCAGCATAAACAGAGCGCTGTCGGGGATCATAAACAGCTTGGAACGGAGTACGGCTATGAGGGCATAATCATCGGAGGGATTGCTGATAAAACGCAGCAGATGGTAAATGTCGTAAATTTCCTGCTTCTGCCAGAATCCGATCCCGCCGGCGGTTTTGAAGGGAATGTTGCGCCGGCGAAGGGCCTGCTCAACCGGGAGCAGATTTTGGCGGCTGCGCAAAAGTATCGCTACATCACCGTAGTTTAGCGCAGTATCCTGTTCACCGTCACGCCAGTGATAAATTATTGTTTCATCCCGCATAAGGTTGGCAATACGCGAGGCGATGTATTCGGCCTCAATATCCGGCTGTTCTGTTTTATCCAGTATGGCCAGTTCGATCCGGCCTTTACCCGGCAGGTCGCGTTTGGTGTCCAGTGGATGATAACCGACCTCGAAGGCGTTGTGAGGATCTTCGCGCAAAATTTTATTAAAAATATAATTGATGAAGGCATTCACCAGCGGCAGGAAGCGGAAGCTGTCCGAAAAGTAGATGTTGCCGGCATAGTCGTCTTCTTTTTGCCGGCCGTCCGCGGTGGCGAACAGTTGCTTCACTTGCTTAAAGATACGGATGTCGGCGTCGCGGAAGCCGTAAATGGACTGCTTGGGATCGCCGACGATAAAAACGTCGTTCTGCCCGTTCCGGTCCGGTTTTTTGGACAGCATGTCCACGATTTGCCACTGAAGCAGATTAGTATCCTGAAATTCATCGACCATGATGTAATCGTAACGGTCGGCCAGTTCATTGCGCACCGCTTCGTTGCGCTGCAGGAGACGCAGGGTCAGTAATTGCAGATCTTCGAAATCCACCAGACCGGTTGTCGTTTTCAGCTTAAGGTAGGTATCTGAGGCCTGCGCGTATAGTTTGAGAAAGGTTTTAAATGCGAAAAACCACTGCCGGTCTGTGTCGCCGGGAGGATCGCCGGGTTTGCGTTCTGAAAGAAGCCGGGCGGCTTCGGCGCATTTGCCGCTCAGGTCAAGCAGCGCCTCACCGGCAGCGGAAATCCAGCCTGCCTTAGAGCCAATTTTTCCTAAATTTTTATATGGTTGATGATCATTTGTTGTCATCCGGTCGGCTAATTTTTGCAGCGCCTGATAGGCGTCAGGGCTATCGGGATCGTAGGTACAGGTTTCCCTGAATGCGGTAAGTACAGATAATACCGCTGTTTTCTTATCGTTACCGGCCGGTTGATCATCGAGATTCAGAATTTCTTCTACCAGCGGAAGAAAATCGGCAGGATGGTGATCGCCCAGAATTTGTCTGATCAACTGCAGCCATTGCGTTTCCAAAAATTTGATGTAATCCGCTTCCGAATAAGTACTAAAGCTTTCGGCGATTTTATCCATCTCGAATGGTTTTTCCAGCGCCTTATCCAGCATCGCGAAAATCGTCCGCCGGGGCAACGTGCCGAATACTTTCATCCAGTGCTTTTGGGCATCCGGCTCATCGATGGCATTCAGGATATCGAAAGTCTGTTGAATGGCCTGCTGAATGAGCACGCCGGCTTTCATTTCATCCAGCTCGATGAAGTCCGGTGTAATGCCTGCTTCGATGGGAAACTCACGCAGCACGCGGGCGCAGAATCCGTGGATGGTGGAAATCGACGCCGAATTGAGCTGATCGCGCACATGCAGCAGTCGGGCGCGCCGTTTGGGATCCGATGTTTCGGCGATACGGGCATTCACCACATCGGCGATACGCTCGTGCATTTCACCGGCTGCTTTTTTTGTAAAGGTGATCGCCAGCACCCGGCGCACGTTACGGGGATTGCTCAAAACGATTTTCAGATAGCGTTCCACCAGTATCCGCGTTTTCCCGGAGCCGGCCCCGGCGGTGACCGAGATGTTCCGCTCGATGTTCAATGCCTGCTTTTGCGATTCGGTTAAGGTATCCATTTTGATCCGATTTTTTTCAAATAAAAATTAATGACTGTTATAATCTGGGAGGCCCCACCCCCGGAACCCTCACCCCTGCGCCCCTCCCCCGATGGATCGGGGGAGGGGAAGAAAAGAATATATACACTAAGTTTTCGCCCCTCCCTATTCGCCTTCAGGCGAATGGGGAGGGGACGGGGGTGGGGCCTCTCCTCCCCGCTCCAGCTTGGCAACGTTTTTCTGGCAAATCCGGCGAAACTGGCAGTAGCTTTTACATTGCTGATCGCCGGGAAAACGGGTGTGCCTGAAAATACCGGACTGCAGTTCCCGCACCGCCCGTACGGCATTACGGACCGAAATATCCAACAAACGGGAAAGGGTAACTTCGTTTCCTTCTTCATCGAGCACATTTTTATTGGGCAGCGGGGCATTGCCTCTTACCGGTAATTCGGGCCAGTTTATTTTATCGGCCAGGATTGGCTTTCGTTGACAGTTTTGGACATTGTGCACCTGATAATAAGCGGCCCCGATCACCTGCAGATCGGTTTTAATTTCCTGCAAAACTTTCATGTACAGCGGCAGTTGGAAATGCAGTCCTTCAATCACATCCTGCGGCCTGACAGAGGGCAGATTGCGGCCGGTTTTATAATCGAATATCAGCGTGCGCTTTTCCGAATCGCAATCGACGCGATCGATTTTACCGGCCAGTTTCAGCGACATATCATCGGCCTGTACCGTTACCGGTCCGGTGGGCGAATCAGGATCGCTGTCCGGTTTGCGGACCGAGCCGAAGGCAAATTCCAGATAATGCGGGGCAAATCCGGACCCGGTAATCTGTTCCTGATCGTAATGCAAAAACGTATCCAGCAGCCCGGGCCAGTCGCCGTAGCCGAAAAAAAGGCTGCGTTCCAGCTCCCAGAAAAAACCCCCGAATTCATAAATTTGAAAAACGTTTTCAGCGATGCGGAACAGCAGTTCACGATGTGCGGCCGGCTGACGCTGTTGTCCCTGTGCTTTAAGTTCGTTATAAAAGCGGAACAGGATTTTATGTACAATGTTACCGCGTTCCAGTGCGGTAATCTCTTCTTCGTATTCGGGCAGGGCTTCGACCCCCAGAATATGTTCCAGCAAAAACTGCATCGGGCAATAAGCATAATTTTCAAGCAGGGTGACCGACCATTCATGGTCGCCGTAGCGCTGATTCAAAATGTTTTCGATATCAGCAATGCCCGACAGATTGCCTTCGAAATTGGAAAACTGCTGTCCGCGCATCCGTTCGCGGGCGTGGCGGATACGAAAGAGCACGCGCTCAATTTCATTCCGGTTATCGGAGTTTTGCCGGTCCGCCCTGGCGATGAGCTGCATCAGATTGCGGCCTGCTTCATCAAAGTTTAAATCCTGGATGGCAAAGGCCGTCTGCTTCCATAATTTTTTATAGTTGAGCAGGCGCTGCGCATCCGGGATATCTTTACGATAGGTGATACGGGCAACATCGCCGAGATCGGAAATGAAGGTGGACGGCACCAGCGCCCGCTCCTCCTGATAGCGCGGATAAGTCAGGATGATTTTTTCCGCGCCGCCGTCCAGCAGGGTGTAAAAGAGGAAGCGGTCCTGATCGAGCAGATTCTCAGCGGAAAGCAGGCCCATTTCCTCTCTGACCGGATCCGTGAAAAAGATATCTTTGGCCGAAGCGCGCGGAAAATCGCCGTCGATGAGTCCGCCGATAAAAAGCACCTCGTAATCAGAGGCCTGAATTTCCAGCCGGGGCATGATCTGCACGCCGTAATCCGGTTTTTCGGCCAGATTGTAGATGGCGTTATCGACCATGGTTTGCAGATAGTTGAAATAATCATTCAGCTTAATCATCCGGTCGCCAAACATAAAATCCAGCATCCAGGTCATTTTATCGAAAAGCTTCATAAAACGGTTAAAGGCCCGGAATTCATTTTCACGATCCTGTTCATCCAGATGCGCGTTTTCTTCACGATACCAGGTCAGAAGTCCCCACTCGCGCCAGATGGCGATCAGCCGGTTGCGGTAGGTTAAAATATCGGCCTGCGGCGGCAAATCGTACAATTGGCTGAGCAGTGTTTTCAACTGATTCAGTTGATAGACGGCATCGCTGAAGTTTTCGGTATTTTCTTCGGATGGCCTCCGCTTTTTATTTTTCGCGGATTGGATTTTATCGAGCAGCCGTTCAATATTTTTTACTGTCAGATAACGGGTGCGGTGTTCCGTGCACAGGGTGTACAGCAGGGCATGGTTATAGTCGGCCGCTTTTCCGATCAATCCGGAATCGAAAAGTTGCAGGGTTTTACGGAATGGATAATTTGCTTCCCGCAGCCGCAGCGGCGCCAGGAAGGCGCGGATGAGCGGCGACTGATTGAGCCTGAATCCGGTGGACAAATTGAAGGGCAGACCGCAGTCCCGCAAAATCCGGCGCAGATCATCTACATAGCGATCGAGGTTGGGAAAAGTTACGGCGATGCGGTGCAGGGGAATATTAGCCTGCAGATGAAAATCGCGGATGCGCGCGGCAATATAACTGATTTCATCGCGGAAATCGTTTAGCGGCTGTACTTCGATCTGCTCCGTCCTGTCCTCGCCGCTTGTGGATCCGATGCTGCGGCTGAACAAAGTGCGGCTGAAATAGCTGCTGTGCATTTGGGCAAATTTTGCGCCCATTTTTTCGAAGCGTTCGATGGCCGCGGCGGTGTGTCTGAACAGGGCATCATTCTGTTTTTCATACTCGATCTTTATTTTGACCGGCAGCCATCCGGCCGCCTTTTCGATGAATTCGAACATCGCCGGCGTAAACAGTCCGTAACCGCTGATGTAGATTTTATTTACTTCAGGAAATATTTTTTTGAATAATGATTCATCGGCCATTTGGGCCGCGGAACACAGGGCAAAGGGCTCGTCGATCTGCTTATCACCGAGACGCTTTTCCAGTTCGTTTAACAGTATTTCAAAGTTGTGATATTTTTGCCGGCGGGCCGCTTTCTCATCGATGGTTAATTCAGCAAAACGCTGGTAGTGATAGCCGAAACGGCGCAGCTCGGTCAGCATTTCCGTGGTTTTTTTCACCAGTCCCTTGTTTACCGTGGCGCCGGAGGTGAGGTAATCCAGTTTATCGCTGTGTGAAAGCAGGATGTCTTCGATCAGAAAGGGCAGAACATCGCCGCTGAGTACGCGCCGTGCAGCGGGCGTCTGCTGATAGATTTGCAGCAGCAGATCGTTGAAGGTAAAAACCGGCGGATCGATCAGCACCCTTGCGGGAGCGGCGTCGATCAGTTTGCGTTTGAACAGGCGCACCGCGCGGCGCACGGGCAGGATGTACAGATAGCCGCTCTGACCCCTGCGGACTTCGTCCAGAATCTGATCTTCGAAATAGTAGTAGCGGTGCAGGGCGCCGGTTTCGATGGTCAAATTATTTACGGGCATAGTCCTTTTCTGTTTCCGTTTTTACCGGGATTTCCCGCGTGCCGAGACCGGAATCGTTGAAATATTGTATTCATAATCGATCAGATAAAACTGATCGAACAGATTGCTGACGGCGCAGGCGTGATTGGGCAGGATCAGCACCGGACTGCCCACGCTGACATCGTCGAACTGATCTCCCTCGATTATGCCGTGTTCTTCGGACAGGCGCACGATCGTGCCGTTTAAATTAACCGGCGTGCCGTATCCGCTCAGGAACTGCATGGCGTGGGCGCCGCGATCCAGATTGAGCGCCTTGCTGCCGGCGTCGATGACGATCCGGTTTTCGGCCGGCCCGGATGTCACCGTGGCCAGAACGAACAGGCTGCACGCTTCGGCCCCGGCTGCACCGAGATGAACCTGGATGGCGTCGTTAAAAACATAGTTGCCGGGTCGCACTTCATTGACAAAGTGATTTTCAAAAGCATAGGGCGCCGTGGGTGTGGAACCGACGCTCACCGTTTGCAGGGCAATGCCGTTTTTACTGAGCAGGGCCATGGCCGCTTCCATAATCTGCCCTTCATGACGACCGATCCGTTCGATTTCCTGCTTTGAGGTGGCGCTGTAAACGTGCCCGGCATGGGTAAAAATACCCTCCAGCGTCAGCCAGCGGCTGCGATCGACCATTTCGGCCAGACGCACCAGATCCTCATTAACACCCACGCCGCAGCGCTGCAAACCGCTGTCGATTTCGATGCGCACGGTCAGAGGGCGCGGGGCGTTCTTAAAATATTGATCCAGCAGTTCAATCTGCCGCGGGTGATCGAGTCCGACGATAATATGAAGCTTTTCGGTTAGTTGACGCAGCCGTTCCAGTTTCAGCGGATGGGTGATTTGATTGGCGATGAACAGATCGTCGATGCCCGCGGCGGCCAAAACCTCAGCCTCGCCCAGTTTGGCCACGGTCAGACCGGAAGCGCCGGCCTGCATCTGCATTCTGGCGATATCCACCGATTTATGGGTTTTGATATGCGGGCGCAGGCGTTTGCCGTGTTGATTGGCCGCATCCTGCATTTGCCGGATATTGCGCTCGAGGCGCGCTTCGAAAATCAGCAAAGCCGGCGTGTCAATTTGCCGGTGCAGGCTGTCCAGATTTTCAACTGAAATAAATTGGCGCATAGATTTTAGCATGAGTTAATGGAACATTGGATTATGCGATCGATGCATTATTCATTTGTCCGTTAATCCAAAAATCCACTGCTTCCTCTTTTTGTTAAACCGTATTTAAAGATGAAACACTTTTTAGCGTACCATTATTCGTTTCGGGATAAAACTTACCCGTCCGTCCGCGCCGCTGCGGTTAAGATACTATCGTGACTCGATTATATCAACAATTGGGAGTTTATTTTATGATTCCAAACCAATCCGGATAAATCACGGAAATTCCGGCGGCGGGTAAACCTGTTTTGCAAAAGCCTGATATGAAATGAAATTTATCCATCATAAGCAGGCTGATATTGAAGAAATCACAAAAAATGAAATCAGTTATGGCCATGTTAAGCTACTGTGCAGATGTTCAATTTATTGTTGATTACGTTAGGAAATTATATTAAACTACAGCAAACACAATCCGCTATTTTTGGGCGGGTTTCCTAATATTGGGAAATGTTTCCTAATATAAGAAAAAAATGAAATGTGCTGTAAGGCACCTAAACTATAGGTTATGTTTTTTATATCTTTAATAGAAATAATCTAACCGAAAGGTAGATGTTATGAATCTTATTTTTTCTTCGCTACATCAAATTGATCATTTCAATGAATCCATAAGCAAAAGAGAAATTTCTGAATACGGTGATGATCTGAAGCGGTATGTAGAAAAACTTTTAGATGAAATTGTTACCAGTAACAGTAAAAGAAAATTTCAATTTAGAAGCGATACAACAGAAGTGAGAGTTGCCATTCAAAATATTATTGATGGGCAATATGATGCGGGTAGTGAAATAAACGCTTCAAGATTATTAAAAATTGAAAAAGATGCTCAAGAAAAAATAGCACATTTAAATATCAAGATTCAAAAAGGTAGTTTATTTCAGGCCTATTTAGAGCAAAACGATAAAACTTTTATTTTATGTAAGGCTGATCATAATGATTTCCTTGATGAAATTGATTTCTCACTACGAAAGGGTCTGCCCTGGGAAAAAAGGATATTTAAGGCAATTTTAGTTAAATTCAACTCAAACGATACAGTTTCAGAAGTTTTCATTTATGATACAAATAACAGGATTTCAAAATACTGGTGGTATGATTTCTTAGAGTTGGAAGAAAAGTACACGGATACGCACAATACAAAAACCGCGTTGGATACTTTGGACAAAAAAATATTTACACGAATCAAAAAAGACTACCCGGCAGATTATATGATTTTGAGAAATAGCGCAGTTGGGTTCTTCAGAAATAATGATGAATTTGATATGAACAAGTTTATCGAAAACACAATGTTAAATTACCATCCCGTAGACACAAGCTTCCCTTTAGATGATATAAAAAATAAGGTGGCTGAGTTGCCAGAAAAATGGGGTTTTGACAGCAGATTTGCAATTAAGAAAGAGGAAATAAACAAGCGTATCATAACAAAAATAAAATTGACTCAGAGTATTGACCTGATTTTGAATGATCACATTAAAAATATGGATGATCTGATTAAAACTGAAATTGATAATGAGAATAACAAATGGATTAAAATTAAATCAGAAGACGGTTACAATTATTTCAAAAAATAATTATGAATATTGTCAAACTTTTAAAAACATCATTCAGCCCAAAAACTGATTGTGAAATATCAGTCATTGAAAAATATTCAACTTTGGAAATATCCTATCATCTCAATTCATTAGAAATAATTACTCCAGAAAATCTTCAAATATTAAATGAAAATATTGCTTCGGGTGATAATGCTATTCTGAGTATTACTGTTGGCGAAGATGAGCCAATTACTCTGAATTTTTCTAACTTTGAACCAGATATTTTTATAGAAAAAGTAGAAAACACCAGAAAGTATTTTGAAAATGAAGAGATCTCTTTCAATTTAAGAATAGAAAAGGATACTCAAAATGGAATTATTTCAATATATAATTTTAATTCGTTTGACGAATTCATCAAAGAAATAAATGTCATTTCATTTCTTTCCACAATAAAAAGTGATTTGTTAGATAATAATTTTTTAAGGTTCATTGTTTATGAAGACGGATTTGAAAGTTTTTATTCTGAAAGAATAATTTTTCAGTTGCCTGATGAGAAACTTGAAGTAACCAAAACAAATTTCCCTTTCGCCAAATTTAAAGAGAGTTGTCATTTCGGAAATGTCGCCAATTTCCCTTTCAATTCCTTTTACTTCAATCTATTGGTTCGACCAGAGAAACAAAATAACACAACAAACAGGTTAGATTTATTAACCAACATCTTTAATGTAGTTAGTATTTTTGATATTACTCTGTTTCAAAATGGCGATCTTTATTACAAACTAAATGGTTATAAAGTATTTGAAGGAAGAATAAAATGCGACACTTTTATTCTTAAATCTCAGCAAATATACAACAAGATAATAAATTGGATTTATTCTGAATCCGGAAATATTTCTGATAAAATTGGTTTGGTTAGAAATATTTTATCAATCTATCTTCAAGAAGAATCTCTTGAAATTGAAGATAATGTATACTTCTCTATTCAATCCGGCTATAAAACTTAT